>JAUNTR010000234.1 GCA_030538575.1 Cruoricaptor ignavus
TTTAATAAAATTTGTGGGTCTTTTTTCTTTAAAACTTCGGGCAAAATTCCCAATGCCAAAACCAAATGACCACCAACCCAAATACACGCTCCCAACAAATGAAAAATTAATAATAAATGATGCGACATTATTTTTCTTTAAATTAAAAGCAAAGATAAGGATTTTTCTTATTCATAATTTTTATCTGTATCTCATAATTTTTATTTATTTTGAATAATTGATAAAAGAAAGACATTTTATTATGTTTTGAATAAAATTTATATTTGCAGCCGAAAATTAATAAAAAACTTTATGATAAAAAGTTCGATAAAAGGAATCGGACATTACGTTCCAGACAATGTAGTAACTAATGACGATTTAGCAAAACTAATGACCACCAGTGATGAATGGATTACCGAAAGAACAGGAATAAAAGAACGCAGACACCGCAAAAATAGAACCGATGCCGAAGAAACTACAGCGTATTTGGGCTACAAAGCTTCGCAAAAAGCATTGGAAAATGCAGGACTTTCTGCCAAAGATATAGATTATATTGTTTTCGCAACACTTTCTCCCGATTATTATTTCCCGGGTTGTGGCGTTATATTGCAAGAAATGTTGGGTTGCGATACCATTGGTGCTTTGGATGTTAGAAACCAATGTTCGGGTTTCGTATATGCAATGAGTGTTGCCAACGCTTTTATAAAGTCGGGTATTTATAAAAATATTTTGGTGGTTGGTGCAGATATTCATTCTTTTGGATTAGACTTTTCGGATGAAGGCAGGGGAGTTTCCGTTATCTTCGGAGATGGAGCAGGAGCTGTGGTTTTATCTGCTTCGGATGAGGAAAATAATGGAGATATATTGGCTGTAAATATGCACTCCGAAGGGAAATATGCCGAAGAATTAGCCGTGCTTTTTCCAGGTACAAAACATGGTTATGCAGACCGATTATTAGCCGAGCCAAATAGCGTAAGTAACCAAGAAATTTATCCGTATATGAATGGTAATTTCGTATTCAAACACGCTGTAACACGTTTCCCAGAAACAATGTTGGAGGCTTTGGAAAGTGCAGGAAAAAGTATTGAGGATTTGGATATGTTTATTCCTCATCAGGCGAATCTTCGGATTTCGCAATTCATTCAGCAGAAATTTAATCTTCCTGATGAAAAAGTTTTTAATAATATCCAAAAATATGGGAACACCACAGCGGCTTCTATTCCCCTCGCTCTTTCCGAAGCCATAGAACAAGGCAAGATAAAAAGAGGCGATTTGGTATTGCTTTCTGCTTTTGGTAGCGGTTTTACTTGGGGCTCGGTCCTTTTTGAATATTAAAATTATAACTCAATTAAATAATATAAATCCTTTTTGTTGAAATAGCAGAAAGGATTTTTACATTAGAATATTGATGAACTTTTCAAAGTTTTCTGATGATGTCTTTTTCTCATTATTTTAAATGTAAAAATAGCAAGAAAAATAATATCAAAAAAAATCTACAATAGTAATTGCAAAATCGTTAAATAATGATTATATTTGCAGGCAAGAAAAAATTTAGCAATGGCAAACCAAATTAAAGGAAAAATTTCTCAGATTATTGGTCCAGTTATCGATGTGGTTTTCAGTAATGAAGCTGAACTTCCCAAAATATACGATGCACTGGAAGTAACAAAAGATAATGGTGAAAAACTGGTTCTGGAAGTAGAACAACATATTGGTGAAGATTCCGTAAGATGTATCGCTATGGATGCTACCGATGGACTACAAAGAGGACACGAAGTATTAAGCTTGGGAACACAAATTACAATGCCAACTGGCGAAGGTGTTTACGGAAGACTTTTCAACGTAGTTGGTGGTGCGATAGACGGACTTCCAAATTTATCGAAAGAAGGCGGTTTGCCAATCCACAGAGAAGCTCCGAAATTCGACCAACTATCTACTTCAGCAGAAGTACTTTATACAGGTATAAAAGTTATTGACCTTATAGAACCTTATGCAAAAGGTGGTAAAATCGGTTTGTTTGGTGGTGCAGGTGTAGGTAAAACTGTACTTATCCAAGAGTTGATTAATAATATCGCAAAAGGACACGGTGGACTTTCCGTATTTGCAGGTGTTGGTGAAAGAACCAGAGAAGGAAACGACCTTTTGAGAGAGATGTTGGAATCCGGAATTATAAAATATGGTGAAGGATTTATGCACTCTATGGAAGAAGGTGGTTGGGATCTTTCCAAAGCAGATTTGGAAGAAATGAAAGACTCTAAATGTACTTTCGTTTTCGGACAGATGAATGAGCCACCTGGTGCAAGAGCAAGAGTTGCACTTTCTGGTCTTACAATTGCTGAATATTTCCGTGATGGAGATGGGCAAGGACAAGGTAGAGATGTATTGTTTTTCGTAGATAATATCTTCCGTTTTACACAAGCAGGTTCAGAGGTGTCTGCACTTCTTGGGCGTATGCCATCTGCGGTAGGTTATCAACCGACATTGGCATCTGAAATGGGTGCAATGCAGGAGAGAATTACTTCTACCAAAAATGGTTCTATTACTTCCGTACAGGCGGTTTATGTACCTGCGGATGACCTTACCGACCCAGCTCCGGCAACTACATTTGCTCACTTGGATGCAACAACGGTACTTTCCAGAAAAATTGCTTCCTTAGGTATTTATCCTGCGGTAGATCCATTGGATTCTACTTCGAGAATTTTGGCTCCGGAAATTATCGGAGAAGAGCATTATAACTGTGCACAAAGAGTAAAAGAAATCTTACAAAGATATAAAGCTCTACAAGATATTATCGCTATCCTTGGTATGGAAGAATTATCCGAAGAAGATAAATTGGTAGTTTACCGTGCAAGAAAAGTGCAGAGATTCCTTTCTCAGCCATTCCACGTTGCAGAGCAATTTACAGGGATTCCAGGTGCATTGGTAGATATAAAAGATACTATAAAAGGATTTAATATGATTATTGATGGTGAGTTGGATCACTTGCCAGAATCTGCTTTTAACCTAAAAGGAACTATAGAAGAAGCAATTGAAGCAGGACAAAAAATGCTTGCTGAAAATGCATAATTAGAAAATAGAATAAAGAAAAAAGAGTAAAGATCTTCTCTTTTTTCTTTTCTCTTTACTCTTTAAGTCTAAAAATATGAATATAAAAATTTTAACTCCGGAATTTGTGGTGTTTGAAGGCGAAGTTAACTCTGTTTTAATTCCCGGAAAATCAGGCGAGTTTCATATTATGAAAAACCACGCAGCTATTGTATCTTCTCTTGGACATGGTAAGGTCAAACTTTACGTGAATGAGGTGAAAGAAGAATATGCTAAATTTTTCACGAGAGAAAACGAAAAAGATTCTGTTTTTTCTTATCCAATTAAAAGTGGTGTATTAGAGTTTAGTAATGATAAAGGTATTATCTTAGCAGAATAATAATCTTTCATTCATAAAAATAAATATAAAATTATCCTTCCGAATTTGTTTTCGGAGGGATTTTTTTATTTGGTTTTTATGGGATGGCATAATTTTGGTAGAGAGTATTCATCAATTATAAGAAAAACAGATAACTATATTTTTATTCTAAAATTTTTTTTAACCCAAATAAAACACTTTATGAGAAAAGAAAATGTAATTTT
>JAUNTR010000235.1 GCA_030538575.1 Cruoricaptor ignavus
GGCGAAAAACCGTTGTTGGAAAAAGTAACTTCTATGATTAATAATGAAGGAAAAGGTGCAATTATTTTCATTAATAATGTTTCTAATAACGAGAATACGATGCGGAAACTGCAACAGTTTTTAGATTTCCAAGATGGGCAAGAGCAGCGTCCAACTTTGGCATCCAATTTCCGAGATTATGGTATTGGCACGCAAATTCTGAAATGTTTAGGTGTTAATAAATTTCGTGTGATTACACAAAATCCGAATATAAAACCACAGGTTGGCGGTTACGATGTAGAAGTTACCGAAATGGTGGAATTGTAGAAAATATAAAATCTGCAAAAAGTTTAAAAGAAAAAAATCCTTCGATATTTCTCGAAGGATTTTTGTTTTATTATTAAGTTGTTACATTCCGATTACCGGCATAGAAAGCATTAGCAGATGTTCATTGTCTTCCAATCCATCTACGGGTTCTATAATTCCTGGGCGGTTGGCTTGCGACATTTTCATCGTAATATCTTCTGCTCCCAAAACAGAAAGCATTTCAGTTAAAAATTTAGAACTGAAACCGATATTAATATCTTCCCCATTGTAATCGCAAGGGATTTGCATATCAGCTTTGTTCGCAAATTCGGTATCTTCTGCGTGAAGATGCAAAATATTTCCCGATAGTTTGAAACGAACTTGGTTGGTAGATTTGTTCGACATAATCGAAGCTCTTCTAATTGAACTTAAAAGAAGATTTCTATTAATGGTCAGTAAATTCGGGTTTTCTTTCGGGATTACAGCAGAATAATTTGGGTATTTGCCATCTATCAATCTACAAATCCAAATATTTTGTCCGAAAGTGAATTTCGCCATATTTTCGCTAAACTCAATATTCACATCATCTCCTGAGTTTGCCAAAATGTTTTTGAAAATGCTCAAAGGTTTTTTAGGCATAATAAACTCCATTGGTTCAGCAATCAGGTCGGTTCTTTTATAAACCACTAATCTGTGAGAATCTGTGGATACAAAATTGGTCTCATCTTCTTTGAACTGGAAGAGAACTCCCGTCATTACAGGTCTCAGTGAGTCGTTGGATGTTGCAAACAATGTATTTGCCAACGCTTCCGAAAGTACGCCTGCTGGGATAGTTACACTTTGTGCTGCATCAAATTCGGGCAGTTCGGGATAATCTTCCGCATTGTCCAAAGCTACGGCAAAGTTGTCTTTTTCATCCAAAATTTCCAGTAAGAAACCGCCACCTTCCGTATTTTCTTTTACAGAAAGCGTAAGAGGTTGCTCACCATAAGTTTTTATAAAATCTTGGAAAATCTTTGCAGGTACAGCAAATTTCCCTGTGTCGTCGGACTTTACTTCAAGTGCTGTAACCAAAGTGGTTTCCCCATCCGAAGCTGTAATTTTCAGATGATTTTCTTCTAACTCAAAAAGGTAATTCTCTAAAATGGGTCTGGATTGTGAACTGGAAATTACGCCACCAACGGTCTGTAAAGCCTTTTGCAGTTCTCCACTTGAAACTATAAATTTCATCTGTATTTCTTTTTTATTTCGCTAAATAGGTAGAAACAAATACATTTTGTTCCTAAAATAATATTCGGACAAATATAATAAATTGCAAGCAAAATGAAAAATTTCTCTAAGTATAATTATTAACAATATAGATGAATTAAAGAAAAAATAACCGCAAAGGTCTTATTATACGTGGAATTTGGATTATTTAGTTCTATCTTTGTAAAAGTATAAAAGTGAATATTTTAGGTTTAAATTTTTAATTATCATTGATGAAAAAACCACCGTTATATAAAAGTTTTGGTTACGCATTTCAAGGTTTATTCCAAATGTTGAAAGGCGAGAGAAATTTCCAAATAGAAGTTTTGGCTCTTATTTTCAATCTGTTTCTTATCGTGTTTTTAGGGCTTCATCCAAAAGATGCCGCTATTATTCTACTCACTTGTTTTGTGGTTTTGTCCGCAGAATGCCTCAATACAGCAATAGAAAAACTTTGCGATTTGGTACAACCCAAGTACGATATTCGTGTAAAATGGATAAAAGATACCTCTGCGGCAGCTGTCCTTATTTTAGCAATAGTTTCGGTATTTGTTGGTGTTTTTGTATATTCAAGTTATATTTTTCTTTAATGAAAATAAAAAATAAATCTTAACTTTGTGGAAAACGTTCGAGATGGAAATTACAAATATCAATCAACTGGATTTTAATAAAGTCTATTCCTACGCCGATTATTTGCTCTGGAATATTAAGGAAAGAGTAGAACTTCTGAAAGGTCGAATTTTCAAAATGTCGCCTGCCCCGAGTGTGCGTCATCAGGAGATTTCTATGAACTTGATAGGAGAGTTACATCCTTTATTCCGAAACCAACCGTGTAAGTTTTTTTCAGCTCCGTTTGATGTTCGCTTGCCGAAACAAAGTAAGGATAACGAAGAGATTTATACCGTGGTTCAGCCCGATTTATGTGTTATTTGCGATGAAAATAAGTTGGACGAGAGAGGTTGCATTGGTGCTCCGGATTTGGTAATTGAAATCATTTCTCCCGGAAATTCCAAAAAAGAATTGAAAAATAAATTTGAACTTTACCAAGAAGCCGGCGTGAAAGAATACTGGATTGTAAATCCTTTGGACGAAAATGTTTTAATCTATGTTTTGGAAGATGGCATATACAAAGCACTTCAACCGATAGTGGAAGATAATATTCGCTCTCATATTTTCCCCGATTTGAAGGTGCATACCGATGAGATTTTTAGATGAAAATTTTAATCATTAAAAATTGCCAAATCTCATTAGGCTATCTCGGAAAAAAAGTTTAACTTTAAATCCGAAATTTACAAGATTTATATGTTTGAACTCAATTACGAACTTTCGGGGATAGAAACTAAGGCTTTCTATGGCGTACAAAATCAAAATTTTAATTTGATAAAATCCAGTTTCCCAACACTCAAAATTACAGGGCGAGATAACTATATCTTTGCTATGGGAAACCAAGAGGCTTTAGATGTATTGAAGAAAAAGTTGGATGATATTGTAACTTTTATCTCTGAGAATAATTTTATTGGAGTAAAAGACGTAGAAAACATTCTGAAAATAAAAACGGAATACGAAAAACAATTGGTTTTCGACCAAGATATTATCGTAAAAGGTGTGAATGGCAAAGTGATAAAAGCCAAAACCACCAACCTGAAAAAACTCGTAAAAGAGGTTGAAAAAAAAGATATGGTTTTCGCCATAGGACCTGCGGGAACTGGGAAAACCTATACCTCTGTTGCTTTGGCGGCAAAAGCACTTCGAGACAAAGAAGTAAAACGCATTATCCTAACAAGACCCGCAGTAGAAGCTGGCGAAAGTCTTGGATTTTTGCCAGGTGATTTAAAGGAAAAACTCGATCCATATTTGCAACCGCTTTATGATGCTCTTCGGGATATGATTCCCCACGAAAAATTAGAAGGTTTTATTGAGAAAAAAGTGATAGAAGTCGCTCCACTCGCATTTATGCGTGGGCGAACTTTGGACGAGGCTTTTGTTATTTTAGATGAAGCCCAAAATACCACGCATTCTCAAATGAAAATGTTTCTTACCAGAATGGGAATGAATGCCAA
>JAUNTR010000236.1 GCA_030538575.1 Cruoricaptor ignavus
CGTTTACGCAAAATCCCAAAGTGCGAACTTACATCCAAGCTCGAAATATTTCGGGAGCTTTGGCACAAATGGAAGAAGCGTTTCCCATTTTTATAAAAAGATTGAAGCAATGAGAATTTTTTGGATTTTTGTAATGTTGTGTTTTCCTGTGTTTTATTGGGTTTCTGCACAGCAAACGGTTTCGGGGCGAGTGGTTGCAGAAACAGGTTCGGGACTGCAAAATGTTTTGGTTCTGAATATGAAAACTGATGAAAAAACTCAAACTTCCAGCGAAGGATTTTTTACGATAAAAGCCTCCGAAGGCGATGAACTACGTTTCGTAAAAGCCAACTTTGAAAGAGTTTCGATTGATATTAAAAAAGACTATTTTTCTCAATCTTTGTTTGTCAAACTTCGGTTGGTCGAGCAGAAAATAGAGGAAGTGAAAATCACCTTTAAACCAAGTGGAAAGTTGGATAAAGATTCTCGTTCGTTGGATGTTTCCCAGCGTGTGGCTTCGCTCAACCAAAAGCTTTCCAATGAAATGAAAATTGCCCCAAAAGAGGCTTATCCAACCAACAGATTACCATCTACCTTGCCTCAGAATTCGGATTTTTCTGCGGGAACAGTTAATTTGGGAGGTTTGGCAAAAGCGTTGATTGGTGTCGCAAAAAGAACCGCCAATCCTAAAACCGAACCCAATTATGCTGAACGACAAGCGTTTTATAAAAGAGTGAAAAGCTCCGTCAATTTGGAGAAATACAGAAAATATGGATTGAGTGAATACGATTTCGACCGATTTTTAGCGTATGCCGATAACCAATATCATTTGGCTAAAAATTACAGAAGCAATTTTAATCTCGCAAAAATCAATTTCTATTTGGATAAGGCTTTGAGAGGTTTTTTGGAAACTCAAAATAAAGTGTCGATGGATTCAATTAAAATTTAAAATAAAATTAATATTAAATTCTGCCTTTCGGTTTTAGGATTTCTTACCTTTACAGGAAAAATTAAAAATGATTAATAAATTCAAGACTTTTTTACTGTTTTTATTTGGGTTTGCAACTGTATTTTCAAATGCTCAAACGTTTTACGAAACGCCTGAAAATCCTTTACTTAAAGAGCAAAAACTGAAGGGTGCATTTAGTTTTATTCTTATCGGAGATTGGGGTAGAAATGGGGAATTTCATCAAAAACCTGTTTCCAACCAAATGGCAATTGCATCTAAAACTTTGGGTGCAGATATTGTGGTTTCTGTGGGAGATAACTTTTATCCCGATGGTGTGATGAGCACGCAAGACCCGCAATGGAAATACTCTTTCGAGGATATTTATCCGCAATACGATTTGAACAAACCTTGGTTGGTGGCTCTCGGAAACCACGATTATTACGGGAATTATGAGGCTCAGATAGAGTATTCCAAAATCAGTAGAAGATGGGTGATGCCTTCTACTTATTTCTCCAAAACTTATAAAATGAAAGATGGCAAAAGCGAGATTTTATTTTTAATTATAGATACCAATCCGTTTGTTTCCAAATACAGCAATTACAAAGGAATGATAAGTGAAAATGTGAAAAAACAAGATACTGCGGCACAACTTGCGTGGTTGGAAAATCAGTTGAAAAACAAATCCGAAAACGTGAAATGGGTTTTTGTGGTTGGCCATCATCCGTTGTACAGCGGTGGAGTGAGAAAAACGGCGGAGGAAACCGAAGACATAAAAAAAGTCTTCGAGCCTATTTTCCAAAAATATAAAGTAGATGCCTATTTCTGCGGACACGAACACGATTTGCAAATTATACAACCCAAAGGGATTTTTACCACACAATATCTTTCCGGAGCGGGAAGTGCTATTCGCCCATCGGGAGAAAGGGAAGGAACGAAATTTGCGGTTTCCGATGGTGGTTTTATGATATTTTCGGTAACGGATAAAATGCTGAAATCCCAAACCATAAACGGCGAAGGCAAAATTTTGTTTACTTATGAACAGAAGAAAAATTAAATCATAATTAATAAGGAATAATTAACAAATTGTTCCTTATTTTTTTGTTTAAAAATGTTAAAGAAATCTTAAAATTTATGGAATGATATTTGATGATTGTTACCTAAAATATTCAAAATGAATAAAAATATCATTATTATTTCCATAGCGGCTCTTGGTTTTATTATTGGGTTTGGTCTTTTGGGAAGTGCTATCAAAAACCGAAATCAATCGCAAAATACCATTTCTGTTACGGGTTTGGGAACTAAGAAATTCACTTCGGATTTAATTACTTGGAAAGGCAATTTTTCTAAAAACAATTATGAACTGAAAACCGCCTACGATGGCTTATCCGAAGATAGAAAAGTGATTGAAAATTATCTGATTTCTAAGGGAATTGCCAAAGAACAAATCGTGTTTTCTGCCGTAGATATTCGGAAATTGTATAATTACAGAACCGATGATAATGGGCGAAGTTCAGAGGTTTTTTCGGGGTATCAGCTTTCGCAAAGTGTTTCATTGGAAAGTAAAGATGTTGCGAAAATAGAAAATTTATCCAGAAATATTACGGAAATCATCAATCAAGGAATAGAATTTACATCTTCTTCACCAAAATATTTTTATACCAAATTGGCAGATGTAAAACAAGAAATGATTGCCGATGCAACGAAAGATGCTAAACAACGAGCCGAAAAAATCGCAGAAAATGCAGGCTCAAAGTTAGGAAATCTGAAAAAAGGAACAATGGGAATCATCCAAATTACAGCCCCAAATTCCGATGAAGATTTTTCTTACGGTGGAACATTTAACACTTCTTCCAAAGAAAAAGAAGCCAGCATTACGATAAAATTGGAATACGAGGTCGATTAATTTTGGTCGTAAACTACGGCGTACAAATCCTTTATCAGTGCGGTTTTATTTTCAGGTGTGTAGTTTGCCATCAGCCAAAGATTAATGCTCGGTTTTCCTTCTCCATAACTGGGTTGCGTATAGTTTTCATCGATTATGCTAAAACCATTTCTTTCGTAAAACGAGATGCGTCGTGTGGCAATTTCGCTGAGGTTTGCAGGTTCGGATTCCAAGATGAGTTTCGGATATTTTTCATTAAAAATTTCCAAAATTTGCGACCCGAGATTTCGGTTTCTAAACTCCTCAAAAACCTCGAAATGTTCCAAGAAATGAGCATTATTAAGTTCCCAAATCACGCAATAGCCAGCTCGTAAATCCTCATCATTTATACTGAAAATATACGCATCTGCTTTTTTCGCAAGTGCTAAAAACTGTTCTTTGCTTCGCCTTTCCTCTTCGGGAAAAGTTTGTGCATAAATATTATAAATTCTCGAAATCTTCTTGCGATTTTGCAATTCTTCAAGCCAAAGCATAGTTTCAATTAAGGAATTAAGATTATTAGGAAATTAAGAAATTAGTGATTGATTGTATTGTTTTTTTTTCTAAAAATTAGGATTAAAGTTTTTATAATAATTTAAAGCAAATTGAGCTTTTTTCTAAAAATTTACGATTAAGTAATATCTTAATATTTAAATTTCTTAATCACTTAATTTTATTTTTTCAAAGATCAAAAACCCCTGGTCTTCTTGTGATAAAAATATCTTTTACCCAAAGGGA
>JAUNTR010000237.1 GCA_030538575.1 Cruoricaptor ignavus
TGGTTCTACACCTACAATATCTTTTTTTTCAATATTAAGATAATTGTAAACCTGTCCGTTTTCAGTATAAATAAAATCTTCTTTTACTTTGAATGATAAATCTTTTGCAGACGCTTTTTTATCTTTACTATTAGGAATTTCGTAATACAAAACTTTGCCTTGATTAAACTCTAAAACCTCATCAGTCTCCGAATTCAAATGCGAATCGAAAACCGTTGCTTTATAAAGCACTTTCCCTGAATTTTGAGCGAAGGAAAATACAGAAAAAAATATGAGGAGTAATAAATTTATTTTTAACATAATAATGGATTTATTTTTAACGTATCTTATCATCGGTAAAGTAAGGAATAAAATATAACACATACAAATATTTAATAAAAAAATTAACATTAAAACACCAAACATTTGTTTAATTTATTAAATAAAAACATATAAAATATGTTAAAAATCAAATAAACATTTAATTAAAAACTTCACAGATTTCCATAAAAAAACCTTCAAGGTTTTGAAAACCTTGAAGGTTTGAAGACAGAGCAAACTCAATTTTTTTTAAAAACTCACATTCAATCTTGTGAATACATAACGTCCGTTTTGCCCAAATTGCGATGTAGAACGGGAATACACAAACTGGTCGTTGTTGGAATTTACAGGTAAATTTTTGGTCGGATAAATATCAAACAAATTATTAACACCCAAAGTTAATCCCAAATTTTTAGTAAATTTATACGCCACAGAAAGGTCGGTAATAATCTGGTCTTTTATAATTTGGTGTTCTCTCGGTCCTACAATTCCATCGCCATTTATATCCACCAAATCGGGACTGGTAACTTTACCGAAATAAGAATTCCGCACATACACATCCAAATTCTTCCAACTAAGATTATGCGATAATCCAGCTTTTACCCTTGGCACAGCTTCCTCCAAAAACACTCTTGCTCTTTCGGAAAAAGCAACAGGCAAAATCCCCGCACTACTTACCTCTCCCACTCTATGCGTGCGATTTAGGTTGAGGGCAAAACTATTATCCAATCTTACATTTCCACCGAAATTTGCTTTATGGGAAATCACCAAATCCAAACCTTTGGTTTCTGTATCAATGGCATTGGAGAAGAACTGAACCGCATTTACACCTGCAGCATCAAAAGCCGTTTGTGCCTCTGCCGAAACATTCGCTCTCGAAAATTGGTCGGTTAGGATAATCCTGTCATCAATTCTAATGAAATAAGCATCTGCTGTAATATTAAGGTTAAGTCTTGGAATTCTGTAAGTAAAGCCCGCACTTGCAGATTTAGAAGTTTCTTGTTTTAGGCTTGGCACTTGCAATAAATCTCTCACGATATAGGAATCGTTGCTAAAAGTCCCGACTTCCAAAAGTTGTCCGTTCAGGAACATTGTAGAAGTAATATTGTAGTAAATCTGATGAATAGATGGTGCACGGAATCCCGTAGAACCTGCAAATCTAAGGTTTAGGTTTTTATCTAATTTTATCCTCGATGCCAATTTATAATTAAAAGTTGAACCAAAATCGGAATAATTTTCATAACGAATTGCAGTATCTACCAATAACCAATCGGTAAAATTAAACTCTACATCGGCGTAAGCTGCCAAAGATTGTCGATTTTTATTCACCGCATTTTCTGCCCTGAAACCGCTAAAAACTTGCGAACCGCCAGGTAACAAAGCCCCGAAGAAATCCGTTGGTTTATCGATGGTTAAAGTACTTGCCGTTTGTGGATTTCCGAAAACATCGTATTGAGTATAAGATGCTTCTTCGCCTGCCGTAATTCTAAAATTCTCGTAACGGTGCTCTCCACCAAAAGCAACATTGATGCCTTGCAACACATCAAAACCTTTGGAGAAATCTAAATTGATGGTGTTCTGAGAAAACCTTAATCCACCTGCTTTAAACTCGGTTGGGGAATTGAATCTCAACGATGTATTTCCTGTATTGGCAATGGTATAATCGAAGGAGTTTTGACCAAAAGTGTTGCTCAAATCCACATTCCAACCTTTCCAATTTCCTTTAATTCCTGTTGCCAAAGATAAGTCTTGGATATCGGTAGAAATCTGCGGTAAAAATCCATTAATATATTCTCCCGTAAAAGTTCTCGCTTGGTTCGGTCTTCTGTAAAATCCGCCCGAAGAACCGTGTCGGAAGCTGTATCCACCGAAGGAATAAACTTTCCATTGGTCGCTTATCGGCACTTCTATATTAGCAAATAATTGGTGATTGTTCAACTTAGATTGCCCAACCTGCATATTGAAATCCCTTCTCGTTAATCCTCTGGCAACCAATTCGTTATCTGTAACATTAGTATTCAGTAAACCCTGTAATTCTGTAATCGTTGTTGCGGATTGAATTTGATTAAGAAAATCTGCACCAAAATAATCCACTTGCTCGGCATATTGCTTGATATCTCTGATAAGTGCTGCAGAACTTGCGGAAGAAATAGCATTGATATTATCGAAATATGAAGATAAATTCACACCATTATCCAAAGCCCGTTTTTCGATAGCATTATAGGCATTGAAAATATTGCCAGATTCTGTTCCCGCTCTGGAAGTTCTGTCCCGAAACTGAGACGACCAAGTGAAGTTATAAAAACCACCTTTGTTCCCGATTTTATTTCCGTAGTTCAAATCCACTTGGATATTTTGTCCATCGAAATTCGCCGTGTGGTCTTTTGCTGCATTGGTAAGATTTCCGCCATACGTTACTTGTCCTGCAAGAACGCCCGTATCTCTTTTCAATCCGAGATTAATGACTCCCGCAATCGCATCCGAACCGTATTGTGCAGATGCACCATCTCGCAAAACCTCAATATTACTAATGGCAAAAGAAGGAATGGCATTCAAATCCGTTCCCACACTTCCTCGTCCCGTAGTTCCGTTTACATTGATGAGGGCGGAATTGTGTCGCCTTTTCCCATTAACCAAAACCAAAACTTGGTCTGGCCCCAAACCTCGCAATTGTGCAGGGTCCAAGTGGTCTGTACCATCGGCATTGGTTTGCACTGTGGAAGTAAACGATGGTGCTAAAAAATTTAGGATTTGCCCAACGTTGGTTTGCGGTAAAACCAAAGCACTTTCCTTGATATTGAAAACATCTATCGGTACGGCACTTTCCATTTTGGAGCGGGCTTTTCCTCTTGTCCCGAGGATTACCACTTCTTCCACTCTTTTTTCTTTTAGAGAATCTTGCGGCTTAGATTGGGAAAATGCTTCTCCTCCTGCGAAGAACAATACGCCTGCTGTAAGCCATATACTTTTTTTTCTTTGTGCGAAATTTATCATTTAGTTATTTTTTTATCATTAAAACTCTAATTACTTTAAATCCAATATTTTCTCTACTGAGATATTTTGATTTTATAACAAGTCATTTTGCGGATGCAAATATAAAGAAATATTTTATCCTACCAAATTTGTAGGTTAATAGGTTTTGATAATGTTTATTTATTTTACTTAAAAATAATTTCATCACAGTGCAATTAGCGTTTATCAATTATTTCCTATCTTTGCTTGCAAGAAAATGTTCTTTCTCATACTTCATCAAACGGAAAAGGTTTTGCTTAACGCAAA
>JAUNTR010000238.1 GCA_030538575.1 Cruoricaptor ignavus
ACAATCCTCTTTGGCGAAAGTTTCAAAATTTGCTCTACCACTTTTTGGTGCATACCATCTCTTGGCGGGTCGGTAATCAGCACATCGGCTTTTGGGTGATTGGCTAAAAATTCTTCCGTGAAAACCTCTTTCATATCTCCACAATAGAAAGTGGTGTTTTGCAAACCGTTCAGTTTGGCGTGTTCTGTAGCCGCATCTATCGCTTCGGGAACGGACTCAATTCCAATAACTTGCTTTGCATTTCGGGCAACATATTGTGCGATAGTTCCTGTACCTGTGTATAAATCGTAAACCACTTCGTCTCCCTTCAAATCTGCAAATTCTAAGGTTTTTCTGTAAAGTTCTAAGGCTTGTTTATAATTGGTTTGAAAGAAAGATTTCGGTCCGATTTTAAATTTCAGTCCATCCATTTCCTCCATCAGAAAACCTTCTCCGAAATACGTTTGCACTTCCAAATCGTAAATGGAATCGTTGGGTTTTGGATTAATGGCGTACACCAATGTTTTTATTTGAGGGAATTGCTTCAAAATCTCATCAAAAAGTTGTTCTCTATTTTCCTTTTCTTCTCTGTAAAGTTGGAAAAGTACCATCCATTCGCCTTTGGAGTTTTGCCTCATCATCAATGTTCGGAGGAAACCTTCTTGGTTTCGCACATCGAAAAACGCTAAACCTTTTTCTTCGGCATATTGTTTTACAGCGAGGCGTATTTCGTTCGACGGAGATTCTTGCAAATGGCATTCCTTCAAATCCAAAATTTTGCTCCACATTCCTGGGATATGAAATCCGAGTGCGTTTTTGTCATTAATGTCATCAGTAGAATTTACCTCATCCATCGTAAGCCAACGTGCATTGGAAAAAGAGAATTCCATTTTGTTTCGGTAATTGAAAACCTCTTTTGAGCCTAAAATCGGCAAAGTTTCAAAATCCTCTAAACCGCCAATTCTTTTCAGGTGATTTACAACCTCATCTTGTTTGTAGAAAAGTTGTTGCTCGTAGGACAAATTTTGCCATTTGCAACCGCCACAAACCCCGAAATGTCGGCATTTGGGTTCTATACGAAAAGGCGATTTTTCCAAGATTTCTATAGCTTCGGCTTCGTAATATTTCGATTTCGCTTTTTTTACTCGGGCGTTCACTTTATCTCCTGGTACGGCACCTGTAACCATTACGGTTTTGCCTTCTTCGGTTTTACCTATCGCAACGCCTTTTGCACCTGCTGAGGTTAGTGTAATATTTTCGAGGATGATATTTTTCTTTTTTCTGGACATTCAATTTTTTTATTTAATAATTTCTTAAAACGGAAGTAATGTTTTCCATTAAAAAAAATCATCATTTCCAAGTTTGCAAAATTAAGATTTTTAAAAACATAAAACCTCATCTTTCGACGAGGTTTTCATTAAGGTCTATTTTTGCAATCGTTTTATTTTGCCGATGCGGAATCTACTGTGGTGTGTTCTTCGTGATTGTGCCCGCTATGGTCTTCCTCCATCAAATCCAATTGAATATCGTGTTCTGGAGCGTCAGGAGCTTTTATGCCTGTTAATTTTTCCAAAGTTTGCACCAATTCGGGATCGCCAAGGTTGAAGAATGGTCTGCCGTACAATTTTCCGTTAGCATCCAAAATAATGAAACTTGGGGTTTTGAAACCATACAATCCGAATTTTCTTGCCACAGAGGAATTAATGCCACCTTCTATCCAATATTGTTCACCTGGGAAACCTTTGAATAAAGAACTGCTGGTTTTCAGAAATTGCTCTTTGGTGTCGTCTAAATCAACATAAGCAAAATTCATTTTAGCTTTATAAAACTCTGCAACTTCTTTTAAAATTGGTGTTGTGGAAATAGCGATAGTCGGATTCCAAGAGGCGTAGAATGTAACCAAAGTCGGTTTGCCTTTCAGTTGTCCCAAATATTTGGTTTCGCCATTAGCGGACATCAGTTTCATTTGCGGAGTTGTTCCTGCTTTGAAACCCATTAGCGTTTTTTGCAACTCTTTCAGTTCCGATTTTATTTCGGAGTTAGAAATGTTGTTGTCTATCAGTTTCGTTAGTTTATCGTAATTTTTAGCATTATTAAAATTAAGGTCAGATTGAGCCAAAACATAAGCATAAAGATAATCTTTTGCGGTTTGCGATAGGTTTTTCTGGGTTTTTAGGAAATTAGCAAAAACCTCCGAAATCATTGGTTGCTCCTTGTCGTTTTGCGGTAAAGTAGAAGCGTATTTTTGGAACTCTCCGTTCAGTTTATTCAATTTATAATCTCTGTACATTGGGTAATTGCGAATCATTCGGTCATCGTTTTTCTCCAATTTTTTTCTCAGTTCTTTGAATTTTTCTGAAACCTTAAAAGCAGGTTTTGCCGTCAGCATCCCGTGTTGTTCTTCATAAGCATCCAAAAGTCCCATTAGTCTTGCCGTTGTTTCCTCTTCTTTGTATTTCAAAACATCGTCATCGGCATTTAGTTTTTTCGCATTATCCTTAAAAATACCCGATACTTCGGTTTGTATTTTATTGAATTGAGTGATGAATGCTGCTTCATCTTTTGTTAAAAGTTCTTGGATATTGATTTTGGAAGCATAATTTTCAAATGCTTTTTGGCTTTCCTTCAAGAAATCGTTATTGGCTTTTGCATCGCCTGTTATCGTATATTCTTGCGGGAAGTTTTCAGATTTCCCCGAAATGTTCAGTTCTTGCCCTTTTTTCAAGTAAATCATATTGTTTTTTCCGGCATAACTAATGACGTACAAACCATTTTTCGGAGCTTCAAAATTCCCCGAAAAGTTCCCGTCTTTGTCCACAGCCAAGTTTACCAAAGGCAGTGTTCCAACTCCCGAAGCCTCGATGATTTCCAATCTTTCCAATGGAGAACCGCCTGCAATTTTACCTTTTATTTCTACTTTTTTAGAACAAGACACAGCGAATATCGCTAATAAGATGAGTAATAAATACTTTTTCATTTTTTTAATTTAAAACTCAGCAAAAATAAGTTATTCGTACCTTATTACAAAAGCAAATGTTTAATTTTATGAAAAACTTTAACATCTGGATTTCTTGCGTTTTGGATTTGTCCTGAAAAAAAATCTGATTTTTTTTATTTTTATTTAAGAAAAAATGATTACATTTGCAAACCAATTTACTAATGGTTTCGTGGCCGAGTGGCTAGGCAGTGGTCTGCAACACCATCTACAGCGGTTCGAATCCGCTCGAAACCTCCATTATCAGCACGGTTTGTAAGATTTACAAATCGTGTTTTGTTTTTTTGATGAAGATTGTTTACTTTTATCCAATCTTTTTATGCTACATATATTATTCACAACTATTATCATAATTCCTACATTGTTGGGAATAGGAGCGATTTCCGAAAAGCTTTTTGGAAAACTGTTTTCGGGGATTTCGGCAACTTGTTTTTTGGGGATTTTCACAATTTCTGTGGTGTGGCTTTTGGTAGCGTTTTTTTTACCGCTTGGTATTGGTGTCGAAATCGGGACATTAATCATTGGATTATCGGGATTTTTGTATTTTAAAAAATATCAAGATTTATATTTGTTTTTTAATAAAAACATCAAATTTTTCTTG
>JAUNTR010000239.1 GCA_030538575.1 Cruoricaptor ignavus
CGGCAGGCGTTGCAGAAACATAGATGACTTGGTTTTGCATTTGCTCGAATTCCTCGAACCTCAACGGGCGATTATCCATTGCGGCAGGTAAACGGAAACCATATTCTACAAGCGAAACTTTCCGGCTTCGGTCTCCACCATACATTGCATGAACTTGTGGTACAGTTACATGGCTTTCATCAATTACCATTAGGTAATCTTTCGGGAAATAATCTAACAAACAAAAAGGGCGTGTGCCAGGTTCTCTTTGGTCAAAATATCGGGAATAATTCTCGATTCCAGAACAGTAACCGAGTTCTTTTATCATTTCCAAATCCAGTTCGGTTCTTTCTTGCAAACGTTTGGCTTCCAGAGGTTTTTCTATTGAATTAAAGAAATCTACCTGTTTTACCAAATCATCTTGTATATCCCGAATCGCATTATTCATCGTTTCTTTGGAGGTTACAAAAAGGTTTGCAGGGTAAATTTGTATTTGGTCGAAATTGCTTTCTACATTTCCCGTTACAGGGTCAAAGGTTTGTATTTTCTCTATCTCATCACCAAAAAATTGTACACGTATCGCATTGTCTGCATAAGCAGGAAATACATCTATCACATCTCCTTTTACACGAAACGTCCCTCGTTGGAACTCATTCAATGTTCTGGAATACAATGCATTAACCAATGAATGAAGAAATGCTGTTCTTGTGATTTTATCTCCTATTTCTATGGAAATTAGTGATTTATGAAATTCCGTAGGATTCCCAATACCATAAATACACGACACGGAAGCCACAATCAGTACATCTCTCCTGCCTGAAAGCAAACTGGCTGTTGCAGAGAGCCTTAGCTTTTCCACTTCTTCATTAATGCTCAAATCTTTTTCTATGTAAGTTCCTGTGCTGGCAATATAAGCTTCGGGCTGATAATAGTCGTAGTAAGACACAAAATATTCTACAGCGTTATCGGGAAAAAACTCTTTGAACTCCATAAAAAGTTGTGCTGCCAAAGTTTTATTATGTGCCAAAACAATGGTCGGGCGTTGTATATTTTGCACCACATTGGCAATGGTAAAGGTTTTCCCCGAGCCTGTAACTCCAAGCAAAGTTTGGTATTTTTCGCCTTGTTGCAAACCATTGGTTAGTTTTTCTATCGCCTGTGGTTGATCGCCTGTGGGCTGAAATTCGGAATGTAGATTAAAATTCATTCTAAGATATAAAAAGCAAAGATATAAAATAAAGATTTAGAAAAAATCCCGAAAAATAATTCGGGATTTTGGTAAGACAGATTAATTTTCTTTAATATTATTTTTTTATCACTTGGTGGGTTTCTGTATTATTTTCCTTTGTGATTTTCAGGATATATGTTCCTGTTGGCAGATGCTGTATATTGATGGAGCTTTCGTTTACATTAAGCGTTTTCTGAATTTTTAAATTCCCAAGGTTATCATAAACTTCCACCAAAACAGGCTTCCCCGAATTGGAGGTTTTGATAGTGGAATTTCTATTTGTCGTTTCATCAGTCTTAGTAATAATATTGAGAATACCTGAGGTTGGATTTGGGGAGATTTGGAATGATTGTGAACCTCCACCATTACAATCTTTAACATTTATGATATAAAACAGCCAAGGTGTCCAACCGCAGTCGCTCTTAGCCCTAACCCTAAACCCAATTGGGAAACCCATTTTATCAGGAAGCACAAAAACTGAATTACCACTTGTTCCCCATCTGAAATTATCTTGTATTTTTTCCCATTCCCACTCCTCATTACTCCCCAATGGTCGATTAGAAAAAACTGTAAACTGTGCACCTGAACCAAAACAAATATTAAAACAATCTTCACCACCATCATTTTGTTTCTTAGAACAACTTGGGTCATAACTTAGTCGTGGTGTACCTACCCAAATATTTTTTTGTGGTAAAGTAATAACAGATGTACCATCTGTGACTGTTGCTTTTATCCAGCTGGAAATAGCGTTGTCAGTAGATGAAACTGTAATTGTAGAACCATTTCCTCCTGAAACAATATTTAACCCATTACCTACCTGCCAAGTAACCGTAGCCCCCGAAGGAAGATTATCTATTGTGTAAACACCTTGACTACAAATTGCGGAAGAGCCGGATATAGCGTATAAAGACTCACCACCTAAACCATTAATAACCTGTAAATTACTTCCTATTGGGTCTAACCAATCTTTTAAACGCCTACTACTGATAGAACCATAATCCCAAGATAAATCAAAACGTCCATAATAACTGGTAACAGGAGAACAAGTAATTCCTCCTCCATGTAATTGCCCAACAACTCTGTGATTTTGATCCATTAATGGAGAACCAGAAGACCCTTTTTCCACAGCACCTACGTCATAAATAACTTTCCAATGCGTATTCGGCTGTGAAGTAGTTCCTCCTACCCAATTAATAGTCTGTCCATAACTACTTATAGGATTGTAATCAACAGATATTTTCTTAATATCACCTCTTGGGTGATGTATTCCTACGGCAGAAGTTGCAGGTATAGTAGAACGGGTCCAACCCAAATAATAAGGAGTATACCCTATAACATTATCTAAATTGTCATTTAGTTGAAGTAAAGCAAAATCAGTATGAGTACTATTAGCCCTAAGTATTGCCCCTTGAGAAGATGGTGGTGTAAAATTATTACCCGTATTACAATTCACACTCTCATAGTTCCAATAAAAAACCCAATTCCAGAGATTGTTATTTCCTTCTGCATCAAATCCTGTAAGGCAATGGTTTGCTGTTAAAAAATATGGAGTTCCATCATTTAAAGTATTATTTACTAAAGCACCTGAACAGATTGCCATTCCGCTATAAATATTATATATAGCAGAAATTGCTCTTTTCTCATTTTGCCAGTTATTTCCAACTAAACAATTTACATTAATATTACAAGAAAGAGAATTGCCAAATCCAGACATAGTTTCATAATTAAATATGGCTAAATCTTTGTATACATATCCAATTCTTGAAACTGATATTACACCCCTCTTCGTTATATTCTGAGGCTCATAATATTCTACAACAATATCACCTCCCTTTACAAATCCTGTTACAAATTCCGAAACATCATTTATCTTACTATTGTTCATACTGGTAAATGCTCCTAACAAATGTTTTTTATCTAAAGAATAGATAAAAAGTTTAGAACCTTCAGGAAGCCAAAAACTATTATAAGCCAATGTAATAGCTTTAGCATCAGGCACATTTATTTGTAACTGCCAAACATTATATCCATCTATTGTTGCCCAATCTCCCGAATTATCCGTTGTAAGATTAACTTCGATTGGAATGGAAAAACGTTCGGGTAATTCAAAATAACCTCTTCGTTTCTCATCCTCCTCCAAAATTAGTTTTAAATCTGGCTTGTTAAAATTATATAATGTTTTTGCTTTTTTAAAAGTCAATGTCTTTTCAAAACTAATAGGCTTTTCATTAGTGCTAATTTGAGCATTTAATGTGAAAAGTGTAAGAACTAAAAATTTTAATATATAGATTTTTTTCATTTTCATAACTCTTTTTTCTGAAAAATTAAAATTACACCTTCTGTTTCAATGCT
>JAUNTR010000240.1 GCA_030538575.1 Cruoricaptor ignavus
GTTGCAAACATTGCCCCTATGGTTATGATAAAAAAACAGATAGATTTATAAAAAAGAGTAAAGAATAAATAGACAAGAATACAAAGAGTATAAATTGAGTCTTTATTAAACAATTATAAAAACCACTAAATAAATTTGATAATGAAAAAATATGTTTTTCTTCTTTTGGCAGCTTCCTTAGGTTTGGCATCTTGTAGTCCTTTTCAGGTTCGTTCGGATTATGCAGATACTGCAAACTTCAACAACTACAAAACTTACAAGTTGAGAATAGATGACCTGAAACTAAACGATATAGACAAAGACCGTGTTCTAAACGAAGTTTCTAAACAACTGCAAACCAAAGGACTAAGCGTTGCAGACCAACCAGATTTAATTATAAATGTAAAAGCCAACCACAAAAAAGTAACCGATGTACAATCCAGCAATCCTTATGGAATGTGGGGTTGGGGCGGACCTTGGGGCTGGGGATTTGGTATGAACCGAACTTGGACCAGCAACTACAATCGTGGTGCTTTGGTTTTGGATATTATAGATGCCCGAACGCAAAAACTGGTTTGGCAAGGCATTGGCGAAGGCATTTCGGTAGATTCACCAAGAGCTAAACAAAAACAAATCCCACAAATCGTGGATGAAATTATGGCACAATTTCCACCGAAAAAGTAGTAAAATCCTCATAATGAACATCTAAGCAACCGCATTTTTTTGTGGTTGTTTTTTTAACTTTTTTTATAATTTTAATCATTACTCAAAATACAAAATTGGTTAAGTTTTTGCATTATGCTAATCATAAAAATAATTATTATGGATATTATCATTAATACAGACAACCAAGTTAATTTTACACAAGACAAAAAAGATTTCTACAGAGAAGATTTACAAAAATCCCTAAAAAGATTTGACGAATACATTACAAGATACGAAGTATTTTTCTCTGATGAAAGCAGTAATAAAGACACCCAAGATGACCAAAAATGTGTGATAGAAGCCAGAGTAAAAGGTAAAAATCCAGAGCGTGTTTCTCATAATGCCTCAGAGGAAAAAGCAGCATTTGATGGTGCTGTAAGCAAAATACGAAGCGTGTTGGATAGGGTGATAGACCAACAACGTGGTTACTAATTTCACGTAAATTATATCTAAACATAAGAATAGTGTCGATAAAAATCGGCACTTTTTCATTTAGAAAGAAACGATAAAATTCACATTCTATTAAAACTGAAAACTTTAACTTTGCAAAAAATGTAAAATAAAATGAAAAGACGCAGTTTCTTAAAAGGAGGCTCATTAGCATTAGGTGGTTTACTTTTAACGCCTTTCGGTGCAAAAGCCAATACAATAAAAGAAGAATTTCGTGGTAAGAAAGCCAAAAATATTATCTTTATGGTGAGCGATGGAATGAGTAGCGGAACTTTGGTAATGGCAGACTTATACTCCAAAAGAAAATTAGGAAAACCCTCGCATTGGATGTCCCTCTACGAAGACAATCTTGTAACACGAGGGCTGATGGATATGGCATCTGCAAACTCCATCGTTACAGATTCCGCAGCGGCAAGTTCCTCTTGGGGAGGTGGCAATCGTGTGAACAACGGTAGCCTTAATATCTCACCAAACGGACAAGAAAATCTTCCGATTTTACAAAAATTCAAAAAAAATGGAAAAAAAGTAGGTTGCGTTACCACAGTTCCTATTACACACGCCACACCTGCGGGATTTTGTGTTTACACGAAAAGCAGAAACTCAATGGATAAAATTGCCGATATTTATTCAGAATTAAATTTCGATGTGATGATGGGAGGCGGAAGTAAATACTTTGATGCCAAACAAAGAAAAGACCAACGAGATATGTACAGCGTCTTCCAAAACAAAGGCTACACAGTTGCTCACAACAAATCTGAAATGAATGCCGCACCAAAAAACAAACCTCTTTTGGCAACTTTTGATGAAGATGGTTTGCCGTATTCCGCAGATATGAATAGCGATGCCAATCTGAAAAATAAAATCCCAACATTGGCAGAAATGACCGCGAAAGCCATCAACCAAATGAAAGACCATCCGCAAGGTTTTGTAATGCAAGTAGAAGGCGGAAAGGTAGATTGGGCAGCGCACGCCAACGATATTACAGGTTTGTTGTATGACCAACTCGCTTTTGATGATGCGGTGAAAGTGGCTATGGATTTTGCTAAACAAGATGGTAACACATTGGTTGTCATTACTTCTGATCACGGAAACGCTAATCCTGGACTTATTTATGGTAAAAAAGTGAATGAAGATTTTGACCGCATACAACATTTCTCCAAAACGAATGAATGGATTTTACAAGGTCTAAAAGCCACCGATTCCATAGAAACTGTAAAAAACCGAATTGCCGAAGCCAATGGCGGAATGAGTATAAATAATGATCAGGCTAAGGAAATCTTGTCCTATTATTCCAAAGCGAAAAGCGAAGATGGATTGTACAATCCTCGTCATCTTCCGTTCAAAGCATTGGCAGATATGCAAAAAAGTTATACTTCTGTTGGTTGGATTAGTATGGACCATTCCTCCGATTACACCGAATTGGCAATGTACGGACCAGGAAGCGAAAATATGAAAGCCCTGACCAGAAATACAGACATCCACAATTTTCTGCTAAAAGCTGCGGAAGTGGAGAATAAGTTTTAATAAAATCACATAGATAAATGGTATAAATTCTATATCAGTTATTTCTGGAAAAACAATCAAATATCAAATTAATAATCAAAGAGTTAAGGAGCAGTCCTTAGCTCTTTTTTATGAATAGTTATTTTTTTGGCACAATCCTTGTCTAATTACCATCAGTAAATTTAAAAAATTAACATTATGAAAAAGTTATTTTTAGGAGCAGCTTTAGCTATGGGTTCATTGGCATTTGCTCAGCAATTTGGTGTAAAAGCAGGGATGAACGTTTCTTCTATTTCTTCTGATGGTTACGATGATACCAAAGCCAAAGTTGGTTACTATGCTGGTGTTTTTATGAATGCACCAATCGCGGAAAGTTTCAGCATTCAACCTGAAGTTTTATATAACAACTTGGGTTCTAAAACCACATATACCGCAGGTTCTCTTGGGAAGGCTACTTCTACCCTAAATTTGGATTATATTTCTGTACCTGTTATGTTCCAATACAAAGCAACACCAGAATTTTATTTGGAAGCTGGTCCAGAATTTAGTTTCTTGGTTAATGCCAAAAACAAAGGAGATGTTACCGCACTTGGAGTTTCAACTTCTTTTAACAACGATGTAAAAGATAGATTCAACACATTCAACTTTGGATTGGGTGTAGGTGCAGGTTTCAATATCACGAATAATATTGGGGTAAACGCAAGATATGTTGCAGGTTTCACCGACATTAATAAAGATGGAGCAACCTCGCTAAACAACTCTAATAACTCCAACAGAAACAATACTTTCCAAGTTGGATTGAATTATAAATTCTAAAAAAGAACTCACAATTAATTATAAGAAAGCCAATCGAAAAAAAATCGATTGGCTTTTGTTTTTATTATCTTTTCTTTTTA
>JAUNTR010000009.1:0-19124 GCA_030538575.1 Cruoricaptor ignavus
CAATATTCATATTAAATTGATTTTCTAACAAAGATAATATTTTTATGGCAATTGGCAACTGGCTATAGGCAGTAAGCAGTAGGCAACTGGCGATTGGCTATTAGCAATAAGCAATAGGCAATAAGCTAATCCAAAATTCAAAACTAAAAAAAGCCACTCCCTTGGGAGCAGCTTTTTGAGGTTTATAAAGAATTTGTGTTTTTCTTATTTAGACCAGAATGTCCATTTAGCACCATTGTACACGGCTAATCTTTTAGCACCATCTTTATTGATGTAAACCATCATTCCTGGTGCGGGACTTGGGATATCTGCTATGCTACTAACGTGAGGAAGCACCATGGCTTTTGATGTAGATTCCAGAACCAAAATACCATCTGCAGAAGATGTAGTTCCTCCGATAATGGTTTTGGCATTGGCGTTTTCCGTAGCGGTGTTTTGTATTTCCAATGCTGTGGTAATATCAGCTTTGTTGTCGCTACTTAGGTCTATCCACTGTGTGCCGTTGTAGTATTTTACAGCAGAGGAGGTTGGCGTAGTAGCATCTAAGATGATTGTTCCTTCCGTTGGTGTTGTTGGTATTGTGGTAATGTATGGTAGTACAATACCTTTGTTTTCTGTTTTAGCAAACTCCAACAATACAGATGTTTTGTTTGTTGCTGTTCCCACATTGTCCCCGATAATGACTTGGGAAAATGCAGAACTGGAGATGGCTAATAATGTAATTGCGAATATATTTTTCATTTATTGTTATCTTTTGTTGTTAAAAATAATTAAGGACAAGTAGCTGTAGAGAAACACGCCCATTCTGTACCATCATAGATTTTCAGACATTTTTCAGTCGTGTCATAGGTCATCATCCCGTCTTGTGGGTGGGCAATGGCATTTATTTGTGCAGTTGTCATTCTTGTAATTACAAATCCTTTGGTGTTGGATTCCAAAACAGTCCAAGCACTTTTTCTTACCATAGGCCAGCCATCGCTTAGGTTTATAGCAGTAGCGGCTCTTTGTAGAGATGTAATCCCGTGTTTGCTATCCGAACCAGTGGTAAGAGATGCATCTCCAAAACAGATTGGTGATTTTTCTACTACAATAGTTACGGTTGTTGTAGAGCAACTTGTAGAATCAGCTTTGTCGCAAATCGTATAATCTATAGTATGTATTCCTTCAGGCGTGTTTGGACCTACAGTAATTTCGCCAGTAGTGTTATCATAAGTAATATTACTATTGCTTGGGTTGGCAAAAGTAACTGTTACGTCTGCAATAGTAGGTGTATTACCGTTTAAATTATCGTTTGCTAAAATATCTCGTATAGTGGTTGTAGAGCCAAAATACACCAAATATAAATCTGGTACTGCCGTTATGGTACGAGTATTGGTAATATCTTCTCTCGTTTGGCTACAGTAGCTTGGCATACCATTTATAGTACATACGTTTGCTGGGATTGGTGAAACCCCACCAAAAGTATTGCCTGTGCTGAATGTAAGGTCACTAGGATTATTATAATTACTCTGAGAAGCTAACTGCATTACACTATTGGTAATGTTTTCTATTCTCCCAAAATATGTTTTAATATCAGCTCCACCATTATTATTTATTGTAGAAGCATCACCATTATGTGTATTTCCTGCAAATTTATTATTAACAAAAGATGTTATCTTGTTATTATTTGCATCTGAACCTATGTAAAGTTGCAATGCACCTCCACCGAAACCTACAACGCCATGTGTTTGGGAAGCATTGCTATAGAATTCGGTATTGCTGATGTTTACTCTACCAATGCCTATTGCACCTCTTATTTGTATAGCTCCACCGCCACCAATATTGCCACCATAACTTATGGAGTTGCTATGAAATTTGTTGGTGTCGATATTTACTACAAAGTTATTAAAATCTGTTCCAGATGTATTAGCATCGTTATTAATATTTTCTATCCTGAGAGCTCCACCAGAGTTGATAGATGTATTGTTGGTAAAGCAGTTGTTCTTTAAGGATAAAGAGCCACTTTCAATACTTATTGCACCACCTCTACCAGAAAGGGCTACAGCATTGGATGCTTTATTTCCTACGAATTTACTATTTTCTATAAATAGAGTGGTATTCTGTGCAAAGATAGCCCCACCATTTATGGATCTATTGTTCAGGAATTCTGCTCCAGATATATATATCCCAGATTGTGGGCGTGCGGTAGTTCTTACATAATCCTGAATATGTATTGCACCTCCACCAGAACCTAAATCCACAATACCAGTTGAGTTGTCGTGAAACTTGTCGTTTATAAAGCGGATTAGGTAGTTTTTGTCGGATGTTATTTTAGGAGTACTCCAAGTAGGTGTTCCGCTAATTGCGATTGCACCAGCGGTTGATTGTCCTGCGGCACTTCCACTTCTTGTATTTGCTGTATATTCATTGCCTTCGGAGTAGAGTTCTGCATTTCTCAGAAATATAGCGTTTCCTGCAAGACCTTCGTTTCCAGAAAATTTATTGTTCACGAGTTTCACTACGGCATTTTTTGCATATACAGATCCGCCATTTCCTGTTGCAACTCCATATGTACCAAAAACAGCTGTGATATTACAAAAGTAGCTGTTTTCTACCGTAAGGAAGTTCGGATTATTACTAAGGCCATCTATATTCAGAATTGCTCCGTTTTCTATTGTAAAAATATTTTTGAAGTCGGAGTTTCGGATGTTGATTTTGTTCCCTCCTGTTTCATTATCGGTTTTTACCATTCTTCCTGTTTTAACAGTAGAGTCTAGTGTTCCTTTTTCAATGTTCGTTCTACCTACAACATTTATAAGGTTCACGGTGTTGTTCTGTGCAGACCCACCCAGGTTTATCATTCCCATAGTATCTGCTGTATCCACATTATAGAATGTAATATCCTCAAAAGTGTACGTTTTGTTTGCTGCATTGTAAGAGTTGAAAAATACACTGTTGTAAATAGGGAAAAATAATTTGTTTCCAACATTAGATAAATTTATCCCTTTGAAAGACATATTACCATTAGTTGCATTTAAAACAAACATAGCATCAGCTCCAAGTAATGCTCCATCTTCTAATTTGAAATAGGTTTTGTATCTCGTTGGATCGTATCCGCTTACATCTATTCCTGTTGCATTTGTAGGATAGGCACCAGTTATTTCGTAATCTACACTTGCAGGCATATTATTATTCATAAGCGTACCACTTGTACCTTTTTTTATATATGTTCCACCCGCTATATAAATCGACGCTTTTTTGCTATTACCACTAGTAATAGTATTTTGTTCCCCTTTTAGGATAGCAGCATCCAATGTGGCTAATGCGGTTTCCCATGTTTTACCGTCATTGCTATCGCTACCTGTTGTTTTTACGAAAATCTGTGCATTTGCTAAAAATACGCAAACACAGAAAAATAGTATTGATATTTTTTTGTTCATTTTTTTTGTTAATTATAGTTATAAGATTCTTCTAAAAAAAATTTAGAAGATAAAAGTGTAGAACCTAAGTAATCTATACTAAGTTCTTTTTATAATCAACAAGTGGGTGGACCTCTTTGCTGTTGGTGGAGGTTAAGGGCAAAATGATAGAAAATCTTTTGCGATATTATTTTTTGCTTATTACTTATAAACGTCTTATCCTGCGATTGTTTTTTATGTAAAATGGCAACAGATAAGGTGTAATGCGTAGTAATAGAAATTTTGTCGTAGGTATTACTACTGCCCCAATGCTCGTGGCTTGGGATAGATTTTATATGCTGTTGTACCGATTTCTTTGGCTTTATTTTTTCGGTATCAGCTTTTGTTTTTTTTTCTAATGCTAATGCTTTAGTATTTTGTTTATCGGTCTTTTCTTTTTTAGAAATGTTTTTCCGAATATTTTCTGTATTAGAATTGCTTTGGCTGGCTACCGTTGTAGAAAATTCTCCGTAAATAAAAGCTTCACCCGTAACAGAAATTATGGGTTGGGAAACCTCTAAAGAATCCTTTTGTGCAGTAATAAAATTGGGAGAGAAAAATAAAAACACCAAGAACAATAGATGTAAAAACCTGTTGTATGGAACTTGGTGTTTTTGTGTAAAAAATAAATTTTTCTCCAAAGAAGTTATGTTTTGCCGACAAAATTAAATAAAAAAAATTGTTTAATCACTAAAAAAATACTATAAAAATAAAATTTAATACACACTAACGGTTGTTAGTGTCTGTGATTTTTTAATTTTTTATCGGAAATAATGAAAGTTTTTAAATTAGAAACTGGCTATAGGCAGTAAGCTATTGGCAACTGGCGATTAGCAGTAAGCAACTGGCCATTGGCTATTAGCCATTAGCTATAAGCAATAGGCTATAAGCTAATCCAAAATTCAAAACTAAAAAAAGCCACTCCCTTGGGAGCAGCTTTTTGAGGTTTATAAAGAATTTGTGTTTTTCTTATTTAGACCAGAATGTCCATTTAGCACCATTGTACACGGCTAATCTTTTAGCACCATCTTTATTGATGTAAACCATCATTCCTGGTGCGGGACTTGGGATATCTGCTATGCTACTAACGTGAGGAAGCACCATGGCTTTTGATGTAGATTCCAGAACCAAAATACCATCTGCAGAAGATGTAGTTCCTCCGATAATGGTTTTGGCATTGGCGTTTTCCGTAGCGGTGTTTTGTATTTCCAATGCTGTGGTAATATCAGCTTTGTTGTCGCTACTTAGGTCTATCCACTGTGTGCCGTTGTAGTATTTTACAGCAGAGGAGGTTGGCGTAGTAGCATCTAAGATGATTGTTCCTTCCGTTGGTGTTGTTGGTATTGTGGTAATGTATGGTAGTACAATACCTTTGTTTTCTGTTTTAGCAAACTCCAACAATACAGATGTTTTGTTTGTTGCTGTTCCCACATTGTCCCCGATAATGACTTGGGAAAATGCAGAACTGGAGATGGCTAATAATGTAATTGCGAATATATTTTTCATTTATTGTTATCTTTTGTTGTTAAAAATAATTAAGGACAAGTAGCTGTAGAGAAACACGCCCATTCTGTACCATCATAGATTTTCAGACATTTTTCAGTCGTGTCATAGGTCATCATCCCGTCTTGTGGGTGGGCAATGGCATTTATTTGTGCAGTTGTCATTCTTGTAATTACAAATCCTTTGGTGTTGGATTCCAAAACGGTCCAAGCACTTTTTCTTACCGTTGGCCAACCATCGCTTAGGTTTATAGCAGTAGCGGCTCTTTGTAGAGATGAGATACCATGTTTGGTTGTAAGTCCTGTACCTGTTGTAGCGTCTTCGAAGCAAGCTACAGGTCCTGGAACAAGCACTACAACGAAGGCGTTATCGTGAGCTCCTGTATCTGCAATGCTTGTTATTCTGTATTCAATATAGTAAACTCCTGGAGGTGTGCCATCAGCTACGCTTACTAATCCTGTAGTAGTATCTAAGGTTACTCTTGGGTCTTGTGTAGAGATTATAGATATGGTAACATTTTGTAGTGTAGCTTGTTCCCAAGTTCCACCGGTATTGTTTGCTTGGTAATTGTATTGATCGTTTTCTAATACCGTAACGGTAGATTTTGTACCAGGTGGGATTAGTAGATAGTTGTTAGCTTCTCCATCGAAGATATCATCATTTGCAATGATAATGATTTCACCCACATTGGTTTCAGGAAAACTATCGCAGGTGATGTCTAATGTTGGGAAAGTAGGTGTAGTAATGCTATTTTGCCCATCATAAGTGAAACCTATGTTTGTAGGGAAGTCGTTGTTATATCTACTTTGTCCCATTTGTAAAATCGTACCAGTTCCTAACGCAGTGTTTGCAAAGCTTGCAAAATAAGTTCTAACATCTGAACCTCCGTTTGAAGTATTCGTATCTGTGGAGCCGTTTATAGCATTTCCTTTAAATCTGTTGTTGGTAAAACTTGTAACAACATTTCCTGTGTTTAATTTTATAGCACCTCCACCGTTTGAAGATGTAGTTATTCCTACAACCCAAGTTCGGTTGTCAAAGAAATAGGAACCATCTATGGAGATGTTTTTACTCACATTATCTGCGAAGAATAATGCACCACCTCCGTTATCATTTCTCATTTGTTCGTATCCGGCTACGTTGCCGTAGAATCCTGTATTTTTAACCACGTATGTTTGTGTTCCTGATGCAAAACGAACGGCTCCACCAGCACCTGTAGATTGGTTGTTTCTAAACCAAGAATCTGCAACGCTATCTCCTGTTATTGTTAGTTGCGAGTTTTCCGAGAAAATTGCACCACCACGAGATAGTGTGGTTCCTCCAACGGCTTCGTTGTTTAGAAACTTAGAGTTATTAATCGTTAGTTTAGAATTACCAATCGCTCTAATTGCACCACCTTCGTAGGTAGCATAGTTTCGTACAAATTTAGCATTGTTTATTGTTGCTTCTACACTATAGAAATGCAATGCACCACCACCTTGTGGGGTAATCGATTGTCCTCTGTTTTCTACATAGATGTCGTTGTTGGATATAAAAGTAGAACCAGAGTTCATAAGCATTACTCCACCACCATTACTACCTACTCCAGATGTGTTACAGGCATAAACGTTATTTTCGGATGTTAATTTAGTATTTGATTCTGCATATATTACACCACCAGAACCTGCTAAGGTGGTGAAGTTTCCTTTGAATGTAGAATTTTTTATAGTTGCATTAGAACCGCTGGATAGTAATATGACTCCTGCATTAGTCGCTGGGGTGGAGTTTCTATAAAACATAGAGTTTTCTATATTCAAGGTATTGTTTATAGAGTTCATGTTCACTACGGAGCCTTGTGCAACTGTAATTCTGTTGTTTGAGAATAGAGAGTTTGTAATATTTATTGTGGAGTTGTCTGCTCCTGACCAAAATGTAACAACACCTGTCTCCATTGTATCAAATCCCGATACTGTTACTTTGTTCAGGTTTATGGTTGAGTTTCTTGCATTGCCGTGATGGTGGAAGATACCTACACCTGGGTCATCATTTATGGGTCTTCTGGTAATAACTTTCACGTTTTCAAAAGTTGCAACTGCATTAGGTTTTTCTGTGTAGTAGAAAGGTCCCACTTGTATATTTCTGGCGTTTGGTTCATATACATTTATGTTTTTTACATGTAGATTCCCGTCAGATGCATTCATTTGGAAAAGGGCCCAAGATGAGATAAAGTTTGTAGGGTTATTTTCTGTATCGTAGGTAGTGGTACTTACACCTGTTGCAAATGCACTATGACCACCTTCTACATATACATTTACCCCATCTGGTAATGTAGATCTATCTCCGTTGCCGTAGTTAATATTACTTGCATTGTGGTTGGTATAGTTCCCTTCTTTTATATAGATTTTTAGCTCTGTATAACCAGCCATATTGGTTTGTAGAGCTGTTAATAAATTAGAGTAAGCGTTTTCCCAAGATGTACCTGTCCCGTTAGATAATCTGCTAACATTGTTCCCTGTAGGTGCTACAAAGACGGTTTTAGTCTGTGCATTAGTTAAAAATGCTAATGCACAAAATAATAATATTGATATTTTTTTTCTCATTTCAAATTGTTAAATATAATTTAATAGTTACCCTTTATACAGCTTCTATGCTCTATAATTAGGGTTAATCTAAGAGTAGTCTAAACTGGTTTATAACTATTCTTTTTGCGATTGTTTTTTTTAGATTTTTCACAAGCATTACTTGGTTATTTCAAATGAATTTCGGTAATGAAATTGAAAGGAAAAGCATTTGAAATTAAGACATGAAAATACGACGAACCGCCCTAAAATGCAGTAGTAAGGTATTCAGCTAAAACCTAAGTAATAGTCTTGATTATACGAGTGAAACAATATTTTGGGGAGGTCCCCTTTTGTGTAAGGTTGGGTTGTATGTTTTGCTATAAGCAATCTGTTGAGAATTAGGAGTCTTTGCCTCTATTCTTATGACATAGGTATTCGGCTCATTTTGTATTGGCTTTTCTATACTAACCTGATGATTCAGAAAAGAAAACTTCTCCCGAGCTAAAGATGCACATCCGCAGTATTTGTCCAAAGGCAAGATGTTAAAAAAACTCTCTGCCTTGGTTTTTGCAATTTTTTCTTCGGGGGCTTCTTTTACCTGTTTTGTTTTACTATTAATCTTTTTGGTAATAGCTTTTGGCTTTCGCTCTAACTCTGTAGAATCTTTTTCTAACTCTAACGTTGTTGTTTCTTGGAACTCTCCAAAAATGATAGCATCCCCAAAAATGGTAATAACACCATGATGCTTTTCGGTTACAGTTAAGGAATCTTTTGTAGTGGAATCTTGGGCTTGAAAAAAACAACAAAAACCCATGCACAATAGGATAGCAATCCTACTGTACAATGCACGGAGCTTTTGTAACATAGATAAATGTTTTTTCAAGTGTTTTGTGTTTTTTTTCGCTTGCAAATATAGTGTAAAATATATTGTTGCCAAAATGTGTTATTTGTTATTGATTAAAAACTAACGATTAGACGCTTTTAATGTTGTTTTTGTCTGTTTTTTTTATTTTTTTTGCAAAAAAATAATTCTGATTTTTCATTAAAATAAAAAAATGTTTCTTTTATAAAATAAAATTATTGATTGTATATTTTGGTATTTGTTTTAAAAACAATGTTTTTATACTGTATAATTGTCCATTATAAATTAAATGTAATGATAGATTTCATCTAATGTGATATTTTGTATTTTCTATTATTTTTTTAATCTCACTTTTTTTAACTTTAGTTCTATCTTTGAATCAAACAAACATCTGATTTTTAATATTATGAAAAAAGTAAGTATTTTTATATTAAGCATTTTATCGGGCATCTTACTATCGCAGAATACAAGATTTGTTTACGAAGTAACTATGAAAAGCGATTCCACCGCATCGCCTACCATAGAAAATGCATATTTGGATGTGTCGGGGGATAAATCGGTTTTCTATGGCGAAAATCGGCTGAAAAGAGATTCTGTTATGCAACGCGCTTTCCAAACAAGAACGTTTAACTTCGACCGCTCGCAAATGGAACAATTCAGAACGCTCATTAATTATCAAATCGATAAAAATATCTCTGAACAGAAAGTAACTTTTAAAAATAGAATTGGCAGAGATTTATACGCCTATGATGAAGATAGAGCATTGTCTTGGAAAATTCTACTAGAAACCTCCGTTATTGGGGATTACAAAGTACAAAAAGCGGAAACAGATTTTGCAGGTAGAAAATGGCAAGCGTGGTTTACCCAAGATGTTCCGATGATGGATGGTCCGTATAAATTCTACGGATTGCCTGGGCTTATTGTGAAAATAGAGGATTCCCAAAATCATTATTCATTCGATTTAAAGGAAACAAAGTCTATTGCAGAACTCCCAAACCTACAACAAATGGGAAACACCGTTGCCGTAAAGCGCAAAGATTATGATAAGCAAATGGAAAAATACCGCAAAGATCCTATGGCAACAATGCAAAGCGGAATGATGCAAGGGCCTCCTAGTGGAGGAAGAGGCGGTGCGGGAAATGCACAAAATGATGCAGAACGCAGAAAACGTATGCAAGAGCGTATAGAACAGGAAATTAAAAAGAATAATAATCCTTTGGAGAAAAATTGAACTTTATAGAAACCTTCAAGGTTTTCAAAACCTTGAAGGTTTGAATGTAAACGAAAAATCCGAATCGTAAATTTACGATTCGGATTTTTTTATCTTTAATGATTTTTATTGAAAATCAGAAATTACTCAGCAGCAGTTTCTTCTTCATCCTCATCATCTTGTGCACCAGCTCCAGCTTTCATTGCATTTCTAGACATCTTAACAGCTGCAACAACAGCATTGTCTGGGTGCATAAATGTATAGTTCTCGTTTTTGATGCTACCGATATACAATTTGTTACCAATTCTTAGCGGAGTTACATCTACCACGATTTCATCTGGTAGGTTCGCAGGAAGTGCTTTTAATCTTAGTTTTCTGAAAGATTGTCTAAGAACACCACCAGCAACTACACCTCTTGCACGTCCTGTAATTCTTACAGGAACTTCCATAATTACAGGTTTGTCTTCGGATAGTTGATAGAAATCAACGTGAAGGATTTTGTCTGTAATCGGGTGGAATTGGATGTCTTGAAGAACCGCAGGGATAGTTTCCCCGTCAATTACAAGCTCTACCGTGTGTGCATCTGGAGTGTAAACCAAGTTTTTGAAAGATTTTTCTTCAGTAGAAAAATTCAATGGTTCTTTTCCTCCATATACAACACAAGGAACTAGCTCAGCATCACGTAAAGCTTTTGTAGATTTTTTACCCACGCTTTCTCTTTTTGTACCTTGGATTGTAATAGATTTCATTTATTTAAATGTTTAAAATTTTTAAGGGTGCAAAGATATGCTTTTTAGTCGAAAGAACAAAATGTATGAAATTAATAATTAACAAGGAATAATTAATAAGTTATGAGCCAACAAAAAACCTTCAAGGTTTCCAAAACCTTGAAGGTTTAATTAATTTTTCCTTAATTCCCTAATCTCTTAATCTTAAATAATAAACTTATCGCTAATGGATTTATGTTCGTGTACCATTTTCATTACATCGGCAAAAAGTTCGGCACAAGACAATACTTTTATTTTAGAAGACAATTCTGTCTTTACAGGAATGGTATCTGTTACGATAACTTCTTCCAGATTAGATTTTTCTATATTTTCATAAGCTTTGCCCGAAAGTACGCCGTGCGTAGCCATTGCTCTTACAGATTTCGCTCCATTTTTTATTAAGATATCTGCAGCTTTGCAAAGTGTACCGGCGGTGTCTATCATATCATCTATTAGGATGACGTTTCTGTTTGTTACATCGCCTATTAGGAACATTTCTTCCACCACGTTGGCTTTTTTCCTTTCTTTGTAAGCGATAACCACTTCTGCACCAAGATGTCCTGCGTAGTTTTTCGCTCTTTTTGCACCACCCATATCTGGGGAAGCAATTGTTAAGTTATCTAATTTCAGCGACTGTATATATTCCACAAAAATAGATGAAGCGTAAAGATGATCCACAGGAATTTCGAAGAAACCTTGTATTTGGTCAGCGTGCAAATCCATAGTCATAATACGTGTTGCACCAGCTGCGGTCAGTAGATTGGCAACCAATTTAGCACCAATTGGGGCTCTCGGTTTGTCCTTGCGATCTTGTCTTGCCAAACCGTAATAAGGGATAACAACTGTAATGTTTTTTGCAGAAGCCCTTTTTGCGGCATCTATCATTAGCAGAAGTTCCAATAAAATATCTGCCGGTGGAAAAGTGGAACCGATGAGGAAAACTCTACCTCCTCTTACCGATTGGTCCAAAACCGGTTCAAATTCTCCATCGCTAAACTCTTGGAAATTAATTTTCCCGAGTTCTTGCCCATAGTGCTTAGCAATTTTCTCTGCCAAATCTTTGCTGGTTCTGGTAGAGAAAAGATAACTTTGTTGTTCAGCCATTTTTACTAGTTATTTTATAATTGCAAATTTAAGAAAAAATTAACACGAGAAAAATGAAAATTATATTTTTTAATCCAAATGCAGATGAGTAGCCAAAACTAACCCAATTTTTTATAAAACGCCAACCTTATATTTTGTCGAATCTTTTGTCTTTAATAAAAAAATACTAAATTGCAGATTATGAATTTACATAAAATAGCCCAACCATTTATTGCGAAATTTCCGGGAGATGTTTCTTACAATCCGTACCAAAGGCAAACGCCAAATCTGTTGTATGCATTGGTAAAACCTGTGGGATTTGCAAATTCGGAACTTATTTATTTTAATGAAAAACTTTCCATTGAGATAGGATTGGGTAAAATAGAAAATCAGCAGGATATAGATTTCCTCAATTCAAAAAATATTCCTGATGGTTTTAAAACCTATTCTACCGTTTATGCAGGGCATCAGTTTGGGAATTGGGCAGGGCAATTGGGAGATGGTCGAGCGATTTTTGCAGGAGAAATCATTAATGAAAAAAATAAAAAAACCGAACTGCAATGGAAAGGTGCAGGAGCAACGCCTTATTCCAGAAGTGCTGATGGTAGAGCGGTTTTGCGTTCTACATTGCGAGAATTTTTGATGAGCGAAGCGATGTACTTTTTAGGAGTTCCGACCACAAGAGCGTTGAGCATCAGTTTCTCGGGGGAAGATGTGCTGAGAGATGTCTTGTATAACGGGAATCCGCAACTGGAAAAAGGTGCAGTAATGATGAGAACAGCGGAAAGTTTCCTTAGGTTCGGGCATTTTGAATGTTTATCGGCTCAGAAAAAAATAGACTTGTTGAAGGATTTGGCAGATGATACGATAGAATCCTATTTCCCCGAAGTGAAATCCGAAGGAACGCAAAAATATTTGGATTGGTTTCGTGCGATTTCCGAGAGAACGGCAAAGCTGATGGCAGAGTGGTTTCGGGTTGGTTTTGTGCATGGTGTGATGAATACCGATAATATGTCGGTTCTTGGTCTTACGATAGATTACGGGCCGTTTGCGATGTTGGAAGAGTACGACCTTAATTTCACTCCAAATACTACGGATTTGCCAGGAAGAAGATATGCTTTCGGAGCTCAAGGGAAAATTTCCCAATGGAATCTTTGGCAATTGGCGAATGCGGTTTTTCCTTTAATTAATGATGCTGAGGCTTTGCAAGGGGTCTTAGCAGATTATGAAAATATCTTTTGGAAATATCATGACGAGATGCTTTGCAGGAAATTTGGCTTTGATGTGTTGAAGGAAGATGATACCGATTTTTTTGTGTCTTGGCAAAAACTAATGCAGAATTTGCAAATAGACCATACATTCTTTTTTACCGAATTGGAAGTTTGGCGAGAAAGCGATTTTCAAAAATTTTATATTGAAGAAATTAGTTATAAAGAAATTTCAGAAGAAGAAAAAATAGCGTTGCAAGATTTCCTTAATCAATATAAAAAACGCTTGATGTTCAACCAGATTTCGGTGCAAAAATCTTTGGAATTGATGAAAGAGAATAATCCTAAATTTATCCTTAGAAATTATTTGCTCTACGAATGTATAGAGGAAATGAATGTTGGGAAAAAAGATTTGTTCTACAAGTTGCTCGAAGCATTGCGGAATCCTTATCAAAATATTTCCCCTGAACTGAATAAAATAAGACCTGCAAAATATAATGATATTGCGGGCTGTTCTATGCTCTCGTGCAGTTCGTAATTTTGTACTGTTGAAAAGAGATTTTTTGCAATAGCCAATCTGTATTTGTTTTTTCTATTTTTGCAAAAAATAACATTTTGAATTTAAAACAAAAAACCGCAGATTTTTTAAAAACCGTATTTCCGAGTCGTTCGGCAGAATGGGGCGTTTTCCTATTCTTTATATTATGCTATGGTTCGTTAGCCACTTGTATTGCATTGGGCTATCGCATTGTTTTTGATAATCGCATTCCTTGGGATGCTTATTTCAGTTTCGATAATCGTGCGATTGTAATGACAGGTGGCGGTTTCGAGCGACATCCGCTTTCCAATTATTTCTTTGGTTGGATTCGGGAGATTGCGTTGTTTTTTTCAGATGGAAAGATGGATGCTACGTTTCGGTTAGTATTGTCTTGGTTTAGCGTTGTTGCGATTAGTCTTAGTTTGGTTCAGGTTTTCAAATATCTTCTCAACATTATTCGGCTTCCTGTTGGTTGGTCGTTATTTATTGTTTTGTTTTTTTCTATTTTTTCGACCAATATTCTGTTGGCTTTTACACCAGAAACTTACACTTATACTTTATTTTTGCTCGTGTTGTTCAATTATTATTGTGCTTTGAAGATAAAGAAAGAAGAGAAAATTCCCGCTCTCGCACTTACTTTTGCAACAGTAACAGTTGGCGGACTTACGATTACCAATGCCGTTAAAGTCTTTATTCCTGTATTTTTTCAGAAAGGATTGTTTCGCAGTTTTAGGCAGATTTTATATGCATTTGGTCGAGGATTGTTGGCAGTTGTGGTTTTTGTTTTGCTTTATCTTAATCGCTTGAATTTCGATTATCAAAGGATTTTTACTAAAGCAGGCGAGCAGTACGAGAAGTTTTCTAATCCGAAAATTACACCGCTTTGGGATATGATTTTGTCGTGGTTTTTTGGTGGGAATATTTTATTTTCAAATTTCATTACCAGAGATTATCATAATAAAAAAGGTTTTGAATACAAGGCGTTGTTTATGGATGTTTATACCAATTGGTTGCCTTATGCTTTTGTTGTTTTACTCCTGATAATGGTATTGTGGAGTTATATTAAAAACTTCAAAAATCCTTTGGTTCAGATACTTATGATTTCTTTTGCGATAGATATTATCATCCATTGTGTACTGAAATTTGGTTTGCATACCTCTTACATTTACGGTGGGCATTTTGTTTTTATTTATCCTTTAATGCTCGGTTGGTTGCTGTATTCTTATAGAAGCAACAAAAATATATTCACTTTTCTGATAGCTATTTTGATACTTTTGTTTGTTTATCTTTTGGTAAATAATTTTCTGAGGATGCAAGAATTTTTTATTTTTCTTAATGCTCATTATCGATAAAAAAACGTGGAAGTTTAATTAAGCTTCCACGTTTTTTTTTATTTGAATTAAAATTAAGTTATTTAGATTCCGCACAGAAAACTCTGTATTGTATAGAAATTGCAGATTTAAAATGCTGGCGAATTTTTGCCAAATCCGAAGCCGCACTTTCTTTGGTGAAATAACTACCTGCTAATATTTTGTAATTAGGTCTCAGCGAGGCATCGGTTTCCACTTTTATGTGAGGGAATCTTCTACGGAAATAAGCTTTTACTTCATTCGCTTCGGCATTGCTTTTCACGATAGCGAGTTGTATTTTCACGCCCAATATTCTTGGGGTTTGCTTGCAAATTTCAGCGGTAGATAATGCTCGGTTTGTAGTGGTTCGTGTGGTTTTTGTACCAGATGAAGAACTTTCATTACTTCCCGACCAAGTTTTGTCGGATTTTTTGGTATTAGCAATGGTGCATTTCTCTTCCATGGAGTCCAAAATATCGCTTATTTTTTTGTCCATAGATATAGTAACGGGAGTCCCCGAAAGGGTGTCTGCTTTTGTAACTTGTTGTGCTTCAATTTTATAAAAAAAAGAAAATAAAAAGATTAGGCTGTACTTTAACATGGATTTCATTCAATAAAACTTTTCTGCAAAGTTAATGTAAAATAAAAATTATACCAAAGTATTTATTTAGAACAGTTCCAAATTAATGAAAATGATAAAACAGCTCATTATTCCCTTGTTAATTTTCTGTTAAAAATCTTACTTTTGCAGAATTGAATGTATAGTCATTATTTTTTTATAACCCAAGATTACATAAATGATTAGTTGGAGAAAGCACTACAAAAGGGGATTACTGGCAATAGGATTATTGTTGGCATCCACCGCTTCAGTCCACGCACAAAGCGGAGATCCTAAAAACGGAGAGAAGCTTTTCAAGGCAAACTGTACCGCTTGTCACTCTTTGGATAAGCAATCTATAGGTCCTGCTTTGGGAGGAATCGTAGAAAGACTGAAAACTGAACAAAATCTGGATACGGATTGGCTTCACAAATGGATTAAGGACAACGATGCACTTCGGGCTTCTGGCGACAAGTACGCTAACGAAGTTTACGAAAAGTACAACAAAGTGGCAATGACGCCATTTCCAAACTTGTCCGACCAAGATATAGACGATATCTTGGAGTACACCACAAACCCACCTGCACCAGAAGTTGCTGCAGATGCAGGTACACAAGATACTAACTCTTTGGTTGCTTTGGAGCAAGCTAAAAGAGAAAGTACAAATTCTAAAATTGTACTTATTTCTCTATTCGCCATAGGAGGTCTGCTTCTTTGGTTATTGTTGAAAATAAGACAATTGGTAAAACTTCAACAAAACGAAGAATTAGCGGGATTAGATGCTACAAGAGTGAAAACTTTTGGAGAGCTTTATCAAAAGTATAACTTAGCAGGTAAGGTGTTGTTAGGTTTATTAGCAGTATTTGCTTTTTACGGTGTTTGGAACTGGTTGATGGGTATTGGCGTTTACAAAGGTTATCAGCCAGAACAGCCAATCTACTTCTCTCACAAAATCCACGCAGGAGAAAATAAAATAGACTGCCAAATGTGCCACTCTTCGGCTAAATATGGTAAGGTTTCTGAAATTCCTTCCATGAATGTTTGTATGAACTGCCACAGAAATATCTCCGAATACAACGGTAAATATATGGAACCTGGTAAGGATAAAGCATTCTACGACGGCGAAATCCAAAAGATTTACGCAGCAACAGGTTGGGATCCTGATAGCCAATCTTATAAAAACAAACCACAACCTGTGGAATGGGTAAGAATACATAATATGCCAGATTTCGTTTACTTCAACCACGCACAGCACGTAGAAGTAGGAGGACAAGCGATTATTAATTCTCATAACAAAAAGAATCCTAACGACCAGATAGATGTAGCGTGTAAAGCGTGCCACGGTAAAGTAGATACTATGAATGTGGTGCAAATGGCAAACGATTTCACTATGGGATGGTGTATAGATTGCCACAGAACTACAGAAGTGGATATGAATAACGGATATAATAAGGAGTATTTCAAAAACCTTCATGATAAGTTGAAAAAACAATATCCGAAATCCGAAGGTAAAATTACAGTGGACGCTATCGGAGGTTTAGAGTGTGGTAAATGTCATTATTAATAACAGAAAAATAGAAGTATAAATGGCTTCAAACAAAATACAATTCAGAAGTATTCACGAACTAAAAGATCCAGCTCTTAATCAGCAGTTGGCTCAGAAAGAGTTTCAAAATGAAATTCCGGTAGATGAATTCTTAGGAGATGCAGAGAAAGCAAATTCCAGCACATCCAGAAGAGATTTCCTAAAACTTTTAGGATTTTCCACAGCGGCTGTAACTTTGGCAGCTTGCGAGGCTCCGGTAATCAAGACCATTCCTTATGTGGTAAAACCGCACGATATTATTCCGGGCGTGCCAAATTACTATGCAACAACCTATTTTGATGGGTTCGATTTCGCAAGTGTTTTGGTGAAAACCAGAGAAGGAAGACCAATAAAAATAGAACCAAATCCTGCGGCAGGTGCTTTGGGTAAAACCAATGCAAGAGCTCAGGCAAGCGTACTTTCTCTTTATGATAACGATAAAGTGAAACAACCTAAGTTGGATGGTAAAGATGAAACATTCGATAAAGTAGATGATTATGTATTGAAGGCTCTTGCTGATGCACAAGGTAGCGGTAAGAAAATTGTACTACTTTCTCAGTCTTACGCTTCGCCAACTTTTAAGAAATTGTTTGCTGAGTTCAAAGAAAAATATCCGACTGCCGAGTTGGTAACTTACGATGCTTATCCTTATGCTTCGGCTTTGGATGCTGCACAAGAAGTTTTCGGACAAAGAGCATTGCCTGTTTACGACCTTTCTAATACCGAATTGGTAGTGTCTTTCCAAGCAGATTTCTTGGATCATTACAATGCAGGTAGTTTAGAAACTTCTTACGCTGCTGCTAAAAAACCGGGAGCTAATATGCTAAGACATATCCAAGTGGAATCTAATATGTCTTTAACAGGGGCAAATGCCGATACCAGAATCCCGTTGAAACCAAGTGCTGTAAACAAAACATTAGTAGAAGTTTACAATATTTTGAACGGTGGTTCTTCATCCGATAAAAATGCACAAAATATTGCAAAAGAATTACAAGCTAAAGGAAACAAAGCCGTAGTTTTTGCAGACGGTTCCAAAGGAGCTTATGTTTTGGCTCATTTAATCAATCAAAAATTAGGTTCTGTAGCTTTTACAGGTAAAGCTAATTATCTAAAAGAGTTTGATGGTGCAAGATATCAAGAGTTCTTATCTTGGATGAATGGAGGACAAGTTGGTGTTTTAATTACGAATAACATCAACCCAATTTATTCATCTAACAAAGGTGCTGCATTTGAAGCTTCATTGAAAAAAATACCAAATGTAATCGCTATTGTAGATAAGAAAAACGAAATGTACAAAGCTGCGAAAGCGGTTATTCCTGTTGCTCATTGGTTAGAATCTTGGGCAGATTTGAGACCAGAAAGTGGCGTATATTCTCTAATGCAACCAACGATTTCCAAAGTTTATAAACCAAGACAAATTGAGGAATCTCTTTTGGTTTGGATTAATGGAAAGGGAAGCGAAAACAATAATTATTACAATTATCTAAAAGCTAACGCAACCAATTTGTTGGGGGCTACAACTTTCAACAAAGGGCTTTATAATGGTATCAACCAAGTGGCTTCGGAAGGTGGTCTTTCTTACACAGGAGGAAATGCAGGACAAGCGGTAGCGGAACTTGGAGCTTTCAAAGCATCAGATTTTGAGCTTAATTTATATACGACCAATGCAATAGGCGATGGTGCACAAGCCAATAACCCTTGGTTGCAAGAATTACCAGATCCTATTACCAGATTATCTTGGGACAACTACCTTACTGTTTCTCCAAAAGATGCTGTAAAATTAGGTTTGAAGAATGACCTGAATGCAAGAATGCAGTTAGATGGTTCTAGAGTAAACCTTACTGTAAATGGTGTTACGCTAAAAGATGTTCCTGTATTTATACAACCAGGACAAGCGGAAGGTTCACTGGGATTGGCATTGGGTTATGGTAAAAAAGATTCGGGTAAAGTAGCAGAAACAGGTATCAATGCTTATCCATTATTTGATGGGTCTAATTTAGCTGTTTCTGATGTAAAGATTGAGATTGCAAAAGGTATGCACGAGTTTGCAGGTATGCAATTCCAAAATACTTTGATGGGTCGTTACGAGATTGCAAAAGAGGTTTCTTTGGATACTTTCCTTAATGTAAAATATGATGACAGAACCATAGAAAACGGAAGACCAAAAGGTTGGAACATTCCATTGGAATACCACACGCTTACCGAATCTATGGCTGCTGGTAAAATTACACTTTGGGATGAGTATGATGATACGGATGGTCCACACTTCAATCTTTCTATCGACCTAAACTCTTGTACGGGATGTGGTGCTTGTATCATAGCTTGTCAAGCGGAGAACAACGTTCCTGTTGTAGGTAAAGATGAAGTGAGAATGTCTAGAGATATGTATTGGTTGAGAATTGACCGTTACTATTCTGCAAAAGAAAAAATAGACCAAAAAGAAC
>JAUNTR010000009.1:19224-25173 GCA_030538575.1 Cruoricaptor ignavus
TGGTTGAGAATTGACCGTTACTATTCTGCAAAAGAAAAAATAGACCAAAAAGAACAATTGGATAGAAACCTTAATGTTCCTCAGGTTTATGATATATTGATACAACCAGCAGAAAATCCAGATGTTATCTTCCAACCTGTTATGTGTCAGCATTGTAACCACGCACCTTGTGAAACAGTTTGTCCAGTAGCGGCAACTTCACACGGTAAGCAAGGGCAAAACCAAATGGCATACAATAGATGTATTGGTACAAGATATTGTGCAAACAACTGTCCATACAAAGTAAGAAGATTCAACTGGTTTACTTATAACCTAAATGATAAGTTCGATTTTAATATGAACAATGATTTGGGTAGAATGGTACTAAATCCAGATGTGGTAGTAAGAACCAGAGGGGTGATGGAGAAATGTTCTATGTGTATCCAAATGACACAGAACACTATTTTGGAAGCCAAAAAAGAAGGCAGAACCATCCAAGATGGAGAATTCCAAACCGCTTGTTCTAAGGCTTGTTCTACAGGAGCAATGCAGTTTGGTGATATGAATGATAAAAATTCTAAGGTAAGGGAACTGTACACCAGCAACAGAAGATATACATTGTTGGAAGAGATAGGAACTAAGCCAAACGTATTTTATCATACAAAAGTGAGAAACAGAAAAGAAAACGAAGTTAAATAATAATAGGGTAAAAAATGTCACATTACGAAGCCCCGATTAGGGAACCTTTAATTATTGGTCATAAAACGTATCATGATATCACAGAAGATATCGCAAGACCTATCGAAGAAAGAGCCGGAAAACTCTGGTGGATTTCATTTTGGGCAGCATTAGTTCTGTTCATCTATGGATTTGGTTGTATTGCCTACACCATAGGAATCGGTATCGGAGCCTGGGGACTAAACAGAACCATCAACTGGGGTTGGGATATTACCAACTTTGTATGGTGGGTAGGTATTGGTCACGCAGGAACACTTATCTCCGCAGTACTATTATTATTTAGACAAAGATGGAGAATGTCTGTAAACCGTTCCGCAGAAGCAATGACAATTTTTGCGGTAGTACAGGCAGCTATCTTCCCTGTAATACATATGGGTAGAGTTTGGGTAGGATATTGGGTATTCCCAATCCCGAACCAATTTGGTTCTCTTTGGACTAACTTCAACTCGCCACTACTTTGGGACGTATTTGCAATCTCCACTTACTTCTCTGTATCTACAGTATTCTGGTTTATGGGACTTATCCCTGACTTCGCAATGATTAGAGATAGAGCTAAAACACCTTGGACTAAGAAAATTTATACCTTCTTAGCTTTCGGATGGGGAGGTAAAGCAAAACATTGGCAAAGATTTGAAGAACTATCTTTGGTATTGGCAGGTTTAGCAACGCCATTGGTATTCTCCGTACACACTACGGTATCTTTCGACTTTGCTACTTCGGTAATCAAAGGATGGCACTCTACCATCTATCCACCTTACTTCGTTGCAGGAGCAATCTTCTCAGGATTTGCAATGGTACAAACCCTACTATTGGTTGCCAGAAAAGTTTGTAACTTAGAAGAGTACATCACAATGTATCATATTGAGATTATGAACATCGTAATCGTTGTAACAGGAGGTATGGTAACAGTGGCTTATGCTGTAGAATATTTTATCGCTTGGTATTCTGGAACAAGGTTTGAGGATTTTGCATACCTTACACCAGGTGCAGCAACAGGACCTTATTGGTGGGCATTCTGGGCATTGATTATCTGTAACTTGATTGTGCCAGCATCTTTCTGGTTCAAAAAATTAAGAACCAACATTATGTGGACATTCTTCGTTGCTTTGATTATCAATATAGGAATGTGGTTTGAGAGATTTGACATCATCGTTATCAACCTTTCCAGAGACTATCTGCCAGGTTCTTGGACGATGTTTAAACCAACGATTATAGACGTAGGCGTTTATTTAGGAACAATAGGCTTCTTCGGAGTATTATTCCTACTTTACGCAAGAACATTCCCTGTAATTGCACAGGCTGAATTGAAATCTATTTTGAAAATTTCCGGTGAAACTTATAAAGCAAAAGAAGGAGATGAGCACCACTAAAATAATATACGGTTTATATGCCGACGATGATGATTTAATGCAAGGCGTTAAAGCATTTAGAGAAAAAGGAATAGACATCAACGAGGTTTATACGCCATTCCCTGTTCACGGGTTGGATAAAGCTCTCGGCTTGAAAAAAACAAGAATCTCAGATGCCGCATTTATATACGCTTGTTATGGGGTTACCCTTGGTGCACTTACCACTTGGTATATGATGAACCACGATTGGCCACAAAACATTGGTGGGAAACCAGCTTTCGATTGGGCACACAATATGCCAGCTTTCGTAGTTCCAATGTTTGAATTGATGGTCTTTTGTGCCGCACACATGATGTCCCTTACATTCTTAGTAAGAAATAAAATGTACCCTGGGGCAGCACCACAAAATCCAGATCCTCGTACAACAGATGACAAGTTTATGATGGAATTTGTGAGTGATGATGTAGATAGAATAAAACAACTCCTTATAGAAACAGGAGTGGAAGAAATAACCATAAAAGATGCTTAAAATGAAAAAGAATATTTTAAAAATTACAGCTATCTTAGGTTTTGCAAGTATCGTATTAACTTCATGCGGAAAAGGCAATCCACCATTGGTTTATTTTCCCGATATGTACTTTCCTGTAGCGTATGATCCACTGCAAAAAGCCGAAGATCCATATTCTAAAAAGGATAACGATATCCCAGCTTTTGTGAAACAAAACGGTGCAACAGGTCTGCAAACCGTTCCTGGAACGGTACCTCAAAATAAAGATGGCGTTTTTGCAGAAGGTCTGTTACCTACAAATGTAGAAGAATACAATGCGGGTTACGATGCGTCTAAAAACGTAAATGTTTCTCCATTAAATCCTGCTAATGCAAAAGCAGATTTAGAAAGAGGAAAAGTGCTTTACGATAAAACCTGTGCTGCTTGCCACGGAACAGCAGGAGATGGACAAGGTTCTATCGTGCAATCGGGTGCTTATTCAGGAGTGCCAAATTATGCAGACAGACAAATAACATTGGGCTCTGTACACTACGTTATTGTAAACGGTAGAAATGCGATGGGGTCTTTTGCAGGACAACTAACCCCGGGAGACCGTTGGAGAGTCGCAATGTATGTAATGAACGAATTTAAAGGAGGGCTTCCAACTGCAACAACTGCGGAAGCACCTAAAACAGATTCTACAGCAACTAAATAATAAAAAGAAAGAAAATGTATAGTTTTTCACCTAAATTAAGATTAATTTCTATCATTCTTATTGTAGCAGGTTTGGTTTTGTTCGGAGCCGGATACTTCATCAACCAAAGTTATGATAAAGCTGCCGTAGAACATATGATGGAAGCAGTACACGCATCCGGGCATACTGCACCTACGCATTCCAGTGAATTGGTTGGTCCGCAAGACCACGATTCTCACTTAGAGCATGCCATTCACCAAGTTAAAAATCAGCCTTTGGCATCTTTGCATTTTGTAGCTGTATTTTTCTTTGCTGCTTGTTGTTGTGTATTATTTTTCTACTCTATACAACACGCTGCACACGCAGGATGGTCTATTATTGTAACCAGAGTAATGGAGGCAATAGCTTCTTTTATCCCTTACGCAGGTATTGTTTGTATCATTATTATGTTACTCAATGTTATGCATATTGGGCATTTATTCCACTGGATGGATCCAAGTCTTAGAGACCCTGAAAGCCCGAATTTTGATGTCATTACTTTAGAAAAAAGCAAATTTTTGAACGAGACTTTCTATGTAGTAAGAAACTTACTGTATGTAATTGGTGCAACATTCTTCGCTTGGAAATTGAGAGCACAATCTAAGAAAGTGGATCAAACTAAAGATGCAAGAGATTACCAAATGCTTTACAGATGGTCTGTTGGTTACATTGTATTCTTCGGTTTTGCATCTGTAGGTTGGGCTTGGGATTGGCTAATGTCCATAGACCACCACTGGTATTCTACAATGTATGTATGGTACGCAATGGTAAGTTGCTTGGCAACCGCAGTAGCCTTAATTATTTTAGTAAGTGTTTACTTGAAGAAAAAAGGTTTCTTGCCAGAGTTTAATGACAACCACTTGCACGATTTAGGAAAATTCCTTTTCGCAACAAGTATGCTTTGGACTTACACATGGTTCTGTCAGTTTATGTTGTATTGGTATGCCAATGTTCCAGAGGAAGTTAATTATTTCTTCGGTAGATTCGAGCATTACTCAGCAACATTCTTACCGATGCTTATCCTCAACTTCCTTATACCATTATTAGTATTAGTAAGTTCAAGCATCAAAAGAAATTACCAAGTTGTTACCACTATTGCAGTTATCGTAGTTTTAGGACACATATTAGATTACTTCAATATGGTAATGCCAGGAACAGTAGGACCTTATTGGGATAATGCAGCAGTATTATTCTTAGTATTGGGAGCGGTACTATTCTTCGTAGGATTATTCATCTTCGCAGTAATGTCTCAGCTTACAAAACTGAAACTTATCCCAACAGGAAACCCATTCGTACACGAATCCAAAATCTACGAATATCCTTTCTAATCATTAGAATGGAGACACATAAATATATCCCGACTTTTACAATAAGGTCGGGATTTTTATTTGGGTGCCATTTCCGGCTTTCGCTACTCGCTGTTTTGCTCCGCTACGCTCCACAAAACGAGCTCAAACACGCCGCTCAATCCGGGGCACGGTTTGGGCTACTATTGCCGATTTTTTTCTTAATAGAAATTTTATCATTCATAGGTCAGAATAAAAAGTAGAGATTAGCATTAGAAAAACTCCCCAAAAAGCCTTATCTTTGTTATCAATAGAAAATCATTAAACAATGCAAACCATAGACTTTAATTTGGAGTGGAAACTGAAACTCCAAAACCGATTTATTACTTACGCCAAAATATATTCTACCAGCGATGCAGAAAGCGAAACCACACCATCTACCGAAAGACAGTGGGAGATTGCTAATTACATTTTCGAAGAGTTGAAAACACTCGGATTAGAGGATGTTTCCATAGATGAGAATGGATATATTTACGCTTATTTGCCATCTAATTTGGAGAATGATAACGAGCCAACCGTTGGTTTTATCGCTCACTACGATACTTCGCCTGATTTTAGTGGAGAAAATGTAAATCCGCAAATTTGGGATGATTACGATGGTGGAGATTTATTATTGAACAAAGAAACAGGTTTCACCCTTTCCCCAAACCGATTTGAAAGTTTGAAGGATTATGTTGGTAAAACCCTTATTACAACCGATGGTACAACACTTTTGGGAGCAGATGACAAAGCAGGTATTGCAGAAATTGTAACCGCAGCGGAATATCTTTTGGCTCATCCTGAAATAAAACATAGCCGTATTGCGATTGGTTTTACACCTGACGAAGAAATCGGTAGAGGTGCTCATAAATTTGATGTGGAAAAATTCGGGGCAGAATGGGCTTATACAATGGATGGCGGAGAGGTTGGCGAGTTGGAATACGAGAATTTCAATGCGGCAGGTGCGGTTGTGAAAATACATGGATTGAGTGTTCACCCAGGATATTCTTTCGGGAAAATGATTAATGCAGGATTGCTCGCTGCGGAGTTTGCGAAAATGCTTCCTGAAAATGAAACGCCTGCAACTACGAAAGGCTTCGAAGGATTTTTCCATTTAATGGATATTAATGCCGATGTTTCCGAGGCGAAATTGCAATATATTATCCGTGACCACGATGAAACCAAATTCGAGGAACGTAAGAAATTAATGCTGGATAAGGTAGCAGAGTTCAACCAAAAATATGGTGAAGGAACAGCGGAAATGGAAATAAAAGAGCAATACCGAAATATGAAACAGCAGTTTGAAGGTAAAATGCATATTATAGATATTGCGGCACA
>JAUNTR010000241.1 GCA_030538575.1 Cruoricaptor ignavus
AGAAAAAACGTTCGGGATTTCCACCTTGTATCAAAATATAATGAACATAATTGAACAAATAAGTGAGAAAAATATTCAATAATAATACGCTAATTATCGTGGCAAAAATCCGCTGTTTGGTTTGCTCCATCCAAGAAAATCGACGATCGAGGAAAGCATTCAACCAACCGTTAGAAATGCCATAACCAAAAGTGTACATCGCAGAAATACCAAGCGACAACAAATAATTGTGAGTTGTTTTTTCGTTGGTAGAAAGCAGGAAAAACAGTACACTACTTATCATAGAAACTACGAATAATACTCGGAAATGTCTTATAATATCAAATTTCATTTTTTATAAATTTTAAAGCGATTTATAAACAATTCATCAAAATTACGGTTTTTTTGTCAGAAAATATTCCACTTCTTTTTTGCCCCAGTTTGGGTGAAATGGCGATGCAATTTTGTAAGTATTAAATTGCTCCAACGCCTTACGAAAAAGTTCTAAACCTTTTGTTTTACTTCCCCCAAATTGCTCCGGAGTAAAGTAAATATCTTCTGCTTTCAGCAATGTAATTCTTGGATTTTCAGCATCTAATTTTTCTGCTTTCGCAAGGCGTTCCATAGCGGTTTTGCCTTCTATATTATAGCGTTCCATTGGGTTTACCATCATTTTTAGACTATGAATCATTTTTTGTAAAATATAGAGTTCAGCGTTGTTTTTACTCAATTCAAATGCTTGGTTTAGAGATGCTTGTGCTTCATCTGTTACAGCATCCAACTCTGCTGTTTTGCCTTGCATCATCATTGTTCTGCCTTTTTGTATTTGGGCAAATGCGGCGTAATAATATGGCAACCATTCGGTTTTTTCTGCTTTGCCAATTCTTGCAAAATCGTGGCTGAGAATCTGCCAATCATCTAACGAATTTTGTGTTTCTATTGCACTTATTTTTTCGGTCATTGCTACTTCATATTTACTTTGCGAGTAGAAAAATGTTGCTGAAAAAAGAGCAACGGCTAAAACTATTGTTTTCATTTTTAACTATTTTTTTCTGAATTAATGAAGCAAAGGTATTTCACAAAATTTGGGATGGCAATTTTTTCTCCCCGAATGGTTGATTTCCCTTCCCGAATGGCTATAAATGTCGGTTGATGGCATCTTCTGTTTTATCCGCTCCAAAACTAAAAAACGCTCCGATAAAGGTGGCTGTATTCGTAGGCGAAAGTATTGCTGATTTGCGATTTCCATCATTAGAAAACCGATATCCAAACTCATTTTTATTTCCTAAAATATTAGATATACTGAAAACCAAAACGGTAAAAGAACGATGATTTTTACGCCCTAAATTCGGTAAATAATTAATACTGAAATTCAAACTATTGAAGTTTTTTAACCTCCCTTGATTACGAATAACAGAGTTGCCATTTTGCGTGAAAATATCATAATAAGGTCTGCCTTTTGCAAAAGTATAAGACAAATTAAAACCTGTTTTCCAATGAGTTACAAATTTTTTAGCAACAAATGAAAACGTATGTGGAGATGCAAAATTAGGAGAAATGGTCGTTGGGAAATTCAGATAATTTCTTTTGGTATCCAAATAAGAATAACTAAGCCAATAGTCTATATTTTTAAAAGTTTTTTTGTCTCGCCAAAATAGTTCCAATCCTTTTGCGAAGCCATTTCCATTGTTGTTCTCAGCAATTTGCCGGCTTTTATTTTCTGTGGTTTTTATTAGGTTTTCATAGTTTTTATAATAAATTTCTAAACGCAAATTTCGCCCTGAAATCGCTCGCTGAATTTGAAAAATATAATGTTCTGCCCGCTGAAAATCCAGATTAGGTTGGGCGTATTTGCTCTCGGGATTTTGATAAAAAATTCCGTAAGCCAAAGAGGTCGTCCATCGCTCAGCCAATTTATATGCCAATGCAAATCGTGGAGCAATATTCGTTTTATTGAGGAAAGAAGAATGCTCTGACCTTATGCCTAATTTAGCGGAAAAATAATTGCTAAATGCTAAATCGGTCTCGGCAAAACCTGAAAAAATTAAATCTTTATAATCAAATTTATAATGGTTAAAAATATTGTATTCTCTGCTATGATTCCATTCAAATCCTGCTTTTATGGTGCTTATTCGGTTTATTTTCCTTTCAATAATTGTTTTAAAATTAGTGTGATATTCGGTTTTTTTGGTTTGATATAGTGCGGTTTCTTCTTCATTTTTTAAAAAAGAAATATCTAAATCCGAAATATTATAGGAAAAAGACAAACCCGAATGAATAAGATAACGCCCCAATTTTTGCTTAAAACTAAAATTATGAAACGTATTTACCGCAGATAAATCTACTTTGTCTTGGGCGGTTTCAGTTTCTAAATTTTCAGATTTTACAGCCATATTGTGATTATCCACACTACCGTAATATTTCAAAAAACCACCATTTTTTGTTTTCAATCTAAAATTAAAATTTCCATTAAATCCTTTTGGAATTTTTATGAAATCTGTATTATATGGAAGCGTTTTTGTAATTAAACCTAAATTAAAATATCCAAAATTGGCTCCAAAAGAATATTTTTTTGATGAATTTAATTGCTGAAAACCACCATTTACAAACAAAGGAGAAAGAGCGAAATTGTAAGAATTTTCTTCGGGAAAATCAACACTTTCTAAAATCAAAACCCCAGAAAGAGCTTGCCCGTACAAAGCCGAATATCCTCCGCTGGAAAAAATATTACCTTTGAAAAGCGACATATCCAAACGCTCTCTGCCCGCAATCCCCGAAACCGAATTTGAAAAAAAATGATTAACCAAATTTCCATCCATAAAAATTTTGGACTCCGAATTATTTCCTCCACGAATAAAAAGTCCTTCGGTTTCGCCAATTTTTTGCACGCCAGGAAGAAATGTAAGTGCTGAGGAAATCTGTGCATCTCCGCCTGCAACGGTGTAAATATCCACCGAAGACAGCAGAGCCGTTGCTCGTTTTTTATCACTTGCTTCTATTGCTCCCGCAGTAATTTTTACCGCTTTTATTTCATTTATCTTTTCAGCCAGTTTAATATTTTGGTTAATCTTTTCTGTTTCAATAAAAACAGGAATTTCTACATCGCTATAATTTTTATGGGAAAATACCAAAATTTGTTTACCTTTTTCAGTAGTTACGAAACTATAATTACCATTTTTATCGGAAGTTGCACCATCGTAAGAATCTTTTAAATAGATATTTACATCTTCTACTGCTTTGTTGCGAAAAGAAATTTTTCCGAAAATTTCCACTTGAGAAAAAGTAAAAACAGGGAATAGAAAAAACAGAACAAAAGGTAAATAGATTTGGATGGTTTTCATAATTTCGGTAATTGATGAAACAAAGGTAAGTTTCCACTTGCACAGACTTTATTTTTTCTCTCCGAACCGTTGTTTTTCCTTACCGAATGGTCATTTCAAAAAAATAATCAATTTATAGTTGTATTTTATTTGCAAACTGAATTTAATCCCTAACAGAAAAATATTAATTTACGATTTTATTATTGTAATTTTGTGGAATAAAATA
>JAUNTR010000242.1:0-2318 GCA_030538575.1 Cruoricaptor ignavus
ATTTTTAAAATTCCATCTACTATTTCTTCCGTTGCTTTTGGTTTTGCGAAGAATTGTAGGTTTTGGGACATTTCATTTCTCAAATTCTCATCATTACAAATCTCGGAAAGCGTGTTCCAAAAACACTCTTTCATCTCTTTGTCTTTCACCATTTTAGCTGCATTTTTAGCTACTAAATTTTGTGCATTGACAGTCTGATGGTCTTCTGCCGCAAACGGAAACGGAACCAAAATAATCGGTTTTTGTGCAACTGCCAATTCCGAAATTGCAATCGCTCCCGCTCGGGAAACAATAATATCTGCTGCGGAATATGCCAATGCCATATCGGAAATAAATTCCTTCAACTGAATCTGCGAACCCAAATTTTGAATTTCGGAATCTCCGCTTAATGTAGAAAAATCCAACTTTCCTGTTTGCCAAATGAGTTGATAACCCGATTCTTTTAATTTATCCAAATTATCTTTCCAAGCATTATTCAGCGTGCGAGAACCCAAAGAACCACCAACGGAAAGTATGGTTAGTTTATCTTTATCCAAACCTAATTTTTCCTTTGCCAAAGCGGTTTCTTGCAAATTGGCAACAATGGTTTGTCGGATAGGATTTCCCAAAAATTGTATTTTATCTTTCGGGAATCCTGCAACATCGGGATAAGCCGTAAAAATGGCTTTTGCCGCTTTGCTTAGGATTTTATTGGTAACTCCTGCATGTGCATTTTGCTCTTGTATAAAAGTTGGAATACCCAAACTTGCAGCAGCATAAAGCGCTGGTCCACTGGCAAAACCGCCCGTTCCGACAGCAAAATCGGGTTTAAAGTTTTTGATGATTTCCTTAGCTTTATACAAGCTGGAAATCAGTTTAAATGGTAGTTTTATATTCGCCAACAGATTTCCTCTGTCGAAGCCTGCAATATCCAAACCTTGTATTTTATAGCCCGCTTGTGGCACTTTTTCCATTTCCATTTTTCCATTTGCTCCGATAAAAAGGAACTCGGCATTGGGAAATCTTTTCTTTATTTCATCAGCAATAGCAACCGCCGGGAAGATATGCCCACCCGTACCTCCGCCACTCAGAAGAACTCGGATTGCTTTGGGATTTGTATGTGGATTACTATTCATTGTTTTTTTTAATTTTTTTATAATTGATTAAGCGATGTCATTTATTTCTTCTATACTTTGTTTTTTGCCTAAACCTTCTTCATCATAAACTTGTATTCTGGAACTGACATTCAGTACGATACCGAGTTGCAGATAGGTTACAAGCATAGATGTCCCACCATAACTGATGAGCGGCAAAGGTTGTCCTGTTACAGGAATAAGATTGACGGCAACAGCAATATTAACTGCCAATTGCACAAAAATCATTATCCCCATAGATAAGACGAGCAACGAGCCGAAAAATGCAGGCATCTTGCTGGCAATCATTACAATACGGATAATCATAATGAGATATAATGCGATGAGAACAAAAGCTCCGAAAAAGCCATATTCCTCCACAATAATAGCAAATATAAAATCCGACGCAGATTGTGGCAACATTTGTTTCAATGCACTTTTCCCAGGTCCCATTCCTGTAATTCCACCGTGTACAATGGCAGCTTTGGCTTGCATTACTTGGTAATTTTTTGCCTTCATGGCTTCGCTGTCTATATCAGCAGGATTGGTTTTTGCAGCGGTAAAGGTTTCCACACGGCTCATCCAAGTATGTACACGGTTTCCGCCAATCATATTGGTATTTAATGCTAATAAAATAAACAATACCGCAACGACAATAGATGAGGATATGAATCCTGCAACATATTTCCAATGAAGTTGCCCAATAACCAACACGATAATTGAGACCAGCAAAATCATAAGTGCCGTAGAACCATTGTCTTTTGCTACCAAAAGAAATACGATGATAATCGGGAGAAAGGTGTACAAACTGTTTTCTATTGGTAATCTTTCCCTTCCTATATTTTTAGTTAAAAATCGACAGAGATAAATAATCAACATTAAAAAAGCAAATGCAGATGGCTGAAAAGAGAATGGCGTTCCTGGAATTTTCAACCAACGTGAGGCACTCGCCCCGTCTATCGTTTGCCCTGTGAACATTGTTGCAATAAGCAAAACAATGGAAATCACAAGCGAAATCGCACTGAGTTTGCCGATAACCTCGTATTTTATAAAACCAACGGCACGCATAAGTGCAAGTCCTAAAAATACGAAGAACATATGTTTCAGCAAGTGTCCTGTTGTAGTTCCTGTATTTACAATATATTCCAAATTGGAACTGGCTGAATAAACAGGAAATATGGAGAATGCAGAAATCAAAATAATGAC
>JAUNTR010000242.1:2418-3521 GCA_030538575.1 Cruoricaptor ignavus
GCTTTTACTTTTTGTTTTACGAGTTGTTCTATTTCGGTGTAATCGTTGCCTTTATCTACTCCACCAACAATCCAAACGGTTGGTTTTTTCATACTTTCCAAAGCGTAGTAAGCGGCATTTACGTTCGTTGCTTTACTATCATTAATGAATTTTACACCGTTAATTTCCGCTACAAATTCCAAACGATGTTCTACCGCTTGAAAAGTCATCAAAGAATTTCGGATACTTTCATTACTGATATTCAATATTTTACCAGCAATAGAAGCCGCCAAACTATTCGCAACATTATGCTTGCCAACCAATGCCAAATCTTCTATCCTCATAGAAAATTCTTCCTTCAACTTTACAAAGATTTTATCTTCATCGGCATACGCTCCTTCATCCAATTTTTCATTTAAGGAAAAAGGGAGTTTTTGAGCTTTTATTTCCAATCTTTCCAAGAGGTTCATACTCATTTCATCATCTTTATTATAGATGAAAAAATTATCGTTTTCTTGGTTTTCTGCAATGCGAAATTTCGCCAAAGCATACTCTTCGTAGTTGTAATTGTATTGGTCCAAATGGTCTTGACTAAGATTGAGCAACAACGAAATATATGGTCTAAAATTCTGAATATCATCTAATTGAAAGGAACTAACTTCCAACACATAATAATCGAAATTGTGGTCTGCCACTTGCTTGGCAAAACTTGTCCCGATATTTCCGCCGAGCCCGACACTCAATCCATCATTTTTCAGAATATGATAAATGAGCGAGGTTGTGGTGGTTTTCCCATTGCTTCCTGTGATAGCGATAATTTTGGAATTGGTAAACTCCGCCGCAAATTCTATCTCGGAAGACAGGCGAATTCCCTTAGCTTTAATCTTTTGAATTAAATCCGCTTTTTTCGGAATTCCTGGGCTTTTCACAATCCAATCGGCATTTAGGATAATATCTTCGCTGTGTTGTCCTTCCTCGAAATGTATATCATTGTCTATCAATAGTTTTTTGTAATCTTGGCGTATTTCTCCCTTGTCTGAAAGAAAAACTTCCATACCTTTTTTCTTCGCCAAATATGCTGCTCCGAAACCGCTCTCTCCTCCTCCTAAAACTATGACTTTCAT
>JAUNTR010000243.1 GCA_030538575.1 Cruoricaptor ignavus
TTCTCCATCGTGTTGCGTTTCATAAAAAAACATTCGGAGCAGTTGCAACTTTCATCAAAAACCAATGCAGGAATCAGTTCTTTTTGTGGGGCTCTTTTTCTCATTTCGTGTAAGATGCCTTCTTCTGTTGCAACGATAAATTTCTGACAATCATCTTTTTCCACAAAATTCAACAATGCCGATGTAGAACCTATAAAATGTGCCAAATCCAAAACTGGTGTTTCGCTTTCAGGATGTGCAATTACCTTAGCATCAGGATTTTCCGCCAATTGTTGAGCAATGCGTTCCATAGAAAACGCTTCGTGCACAATACAACTTCCGTCCCAAAGAATCATTTCTCTACCTGTTTTTTTGGAAAGATATCTACCCAAATTTTTATCGGGAGCAAAAATAATCGGTCGGTCTTCGGGCAAGGAATTAATGATGGTTTCCGCATTAGAACTCGTTACAATAATATCGGATTCTGCTTTGGTTTCCGCATTACAATTAATGTAAGTTGCGATGAGAGCATCGGGATGTTGTTCTCGCATTTTCCTTAATCCTTCTCCGCTACAACCGTCTGCTAATGAGCAACCTGCTTCGGTATCGGGCAAAACTACTTTTTTAGTTGGATTAAGAATTTTTGCTGCTTCTGCCATAAAATGAACACCGCAAAACGCAATCATATCCGCATCGGTTTCTTTGGCTTGTCTTGCCAATTGCAGGGAATCGCCAAGGAAATCTGCAATATCTTGTATCTCGGCTGGCTGATAATAATGTGCCAAGATAACGGCATTTTTTTCCTTCTTCAAATCCAAAATCGCTTGCACCAAATCCTCTCCTTGAGGGATTTTTATATCATCGATGTTTAGAAAATTATTAACAGGAAGCTGGTCTTTTGCTGTATTGTTCATAAGGTTTTTTTCTGTAATTTAATAATGATTGATGAATTCGTTTACGATATTTTCTATTTCGTTTTTTGCAATATCCAAATCATTGTTTACGAGTATTGTATCAAATTGATTTTGAAATGCAATTTCTTCCTCTGCTTTTTCCACTCTTATTTTTATAGTTTCGGCATCATCTGTCGCTCGGGAAACCAATCGCCGTTCCAATTCTTCTACCGATGGTGGCATAATGAAAACCGATAAAGCTTGGTCTGCGAAGTAATTTTTCAGGGCAATTCCGCCTTTTACATCTACATCGAAAATCACCACTTTTCCCTCATTCCAAATTCTTTCTACTTCGGATTTTAGTGTGCCATAATATTTATCTGTGTACACTTCTTCGTATTCCACAAAAGCATTTTCGGAGATTTTCTTGCGAAATTCTTCGGGCGACAAAAAATAATAATCTATCCCATTTTGCTCCGTTCCTCTCGGGTTTCTCGTGGTGCAAGATACCGAAAATTCCAAAACTGGAAAATGCTCTAAACAATGGCGAACCAACGTGGTTTTTCCACTTCCCGAAGGTGCTGAAAATATTAAAACTTTATTCATTTTTTTTGATGTAAAAAAGGCTTGTTTTAGATTTTGAATTAAAGTGTTTTTTAGTAAAAACAAATTTCTTAATTATGAAATCTTAAAGAATATTCAACGTTTGTTCTTTTATTTTTTCTAAATCATCTTTCATCATTACGACTAATTTTTGTATTTCAGAATGATTGGCTTTCGAGCCGATTGTATTGATTTCCCGACCGATTTCTTGAGAAATAAATCCAAGTTTTTTGCCATTCGCAGATTCCTTAATCATTACCTCATCATAATATTTCAGATGTTGTGCCAATCTTACTTTTTCTTCGGAAATATCCAATTTTTCTGTGTAATATGCCAATTCTTGGTAAAATCTGGTTTCATCTATACTTTGAAATTCGCTCAATGTATTTTGGTAACGTTCTTTTACAGCGACCAATCTACTTTCCTCAAAAGGAATTATTTTTTGCAAATTATCTTCTATATTTTTGAGGTTTTTAGAGAGTTCTTCTTGCAAAATTTCACCTTCGGTTTTACGGAAATCTTGGAATTTCGCCAAAGCTTCTTTCAAAAGATTTACCAAAAATTGCCATTCTACATCCTGCAATTCATCGGGTCTTGTAGAGATGGCTTCGGGCATTCTCACAGCCATTTTCAGATACTCGAAATCGGGAGCGTCATCTGCCAAAGATTTTAGTTCCGTCATATAAGACTTTATCAATTCTTTGTTGATTTTCACATCATTGCAACTATCCAAAACTTCGATATTGATGAAACAATCAACCTTTCCACGCAGAATATCATCATTCAATATTTTGCGTACATCAAATTCCTTTTCCCTGTATCTCAGCGGAATACGGATATTCAAATCGAAATTTTTACTGTTAAGAGATTTTATTTCAACAGTTAGTTTCTTTCCTTCAAAAACGGCTTCGGCTCTTCCGAAACCAGTCATCGATAAAATCATAAATAAAAATTAGGTGTACAAATTTAGAGTTTTTTTAATTAATATCTCTTTGCCCTGCGAGTAGTTTCGTTATTTTTTTTTAATTTTATCGAATGAAAAAATTATTCGCATTATTTTTACTCTCTTTACTTGCATTATTTTCTTGCAAAAAAGATAAAGACACGAAGATTTCTCAACAGGAAAATCCGCAAATTACAGTAGATTCCACACACGTTTCGGAAAGTTTTTCCTCGCCCGAAAATTTAACACCGAAACTTCAACCTTTGAATGAAGATTCCAAATCGGGCAAAGTTTTGTTTACCCAAAATAATATGGTAATGATTGTATTCGATACACAATCGCAAACAGGAAAAACCGTAATCGACGGCAAAGAATACGCTCTGAACCAAATGATTTTCAGTGAAAATAATTATGAAATAAAAGGCAACGGAATAAAAATTATTGCTGAAGATGGTTCGTTCCAAGAAAAAACAAGCGATTGCCTAAATGGTAATTTCGATAATATTACGATTATCCTAAACGAAAAAGAAATAAATCTGCCCAATACCACAGTGCAAGATTGTAGCGACTCCTATTAATTGAGACTAATGACGACGGCAAAAAAAATTACGACAGATAAAGAAATAAAAGAGTTTCTGGATTTTCCTGCAACGCATATTTACAAAAACGACCCAAACTACATTCGCCCGCTGGATAAAGATATAGAAGCGGTTTTCGATAAAAAAAAGAATAAACTCTACAAAACGGGAACGTGCGAAAGATTTTTATTTAAAAATGAAAAAAATGAAACCGTAGGACGTGTGGCGGTTTTTGTAAATCCTAAATACAAAATGGAGCAACCTACGGGTGGCATTGGTTTTTTCGATTGTATTGATGACCAAAATACAGCTAATAGCATTTTCGATTTTTGTAAAAATTGGCTCGCTGAAAGAGGAATGGAAGCGATGGACGGCAATATAAATTTCGGAGAAAGAGATAAATTTTGGGGCGTTTTGATAGATGGTTTTGATGAGCCACTCTACGGAATGAACTACAATCCGCCGTACTACAAAAGGCTTTTCGAGAATTATGGTTTCCAAATTTATTTTAATCA
>JAUNTR010000244.1 GCA_030538575.1 Cruoricaptor ignavus
GAAGAACTTGGCTATAAAGAAGTCGGGATGGACCATTTTTCTTTGGAACACGATGAACTTTATCAAAGTTTAATTAACGGGAAAATCCATCGTAATTTTATGGGCTACTCGTCCAGCAAAACGCAACTGATGATAGGTTTGGGAATGTCTGCCATATCCGATTCTTGGTACGCTTTCGCCCAAAACGAAAAAACGGTGGAAGATTATCAAAAAAGAGTAAACAACGGAGAAATCCCCGTATTCCGAGGACATATTTTGAATGATGAAGATTTGGTTATCCGCCAACACATCCTAAACCTAATGTGCAGATTAGAAACCACTTGGAATGATGAAACGTTTTTACCCGAAATTGATAATGCATTAATTAAATTAAAAGAAATGGAAGCCGATGGTTTAGTAGAAATCTCGGAAAATAAAATTACCATTACCGAAAAAGGCAGAGTTTTCACACGAAATGTCGCCATGACTTTCGACCTCAGAATGCTGAGAAATCAGCCCGAAACCAGAATTTTCTCAATGACCGTATAAACCAAAATCCCGATACCTGAAATCGGGATTTTTTTTATCGTAACATCATTCAACTTCTGAAATCCAAAGTCTTTTATTTAAAAAAATTATATACAAATGTAATTTAATGGAAGAAAAACGCTCGGAAAAAATTCCTAATTCGTTTGGAAATCATTATATTTGCCCACTTAAAATTTAATGTCGTAACTAAAATGCAAGGAAAAGGACTTATTACATTGGTAGCGATAGTTCTCGGGCTAATCTGTTTTAATGAGCTTCTGCCGACTTGGTACGCAAGCAAAATAGAAAAACAGGCAACAGCCTTGGCAGGAAACGATCCTGTGAAATATCAGAACGAAATCGCAAAACTTTCAAAAGACACCCTAAATCTGGGTTTTACAAAACTGTATTACCAAAAGGCCAAAGAAAAAGAAATGAAACTGGGGCTGGATTTAAAAGGTGGTATCAACGTGCTTTTGGAAATCAACCAAAGAGATTTGGTAAACACTCTTACCAACTACTCCACCAATCCCGTGCTTATCGAAGCACTAAACCGTACAGACGAGGTACAGAAAAACTCTACAAAATCTTACATCGATAATTTTTTCGATCAGTTTGCGATTGTAAATAAAGAGAAAAATACCAACCTCTCATTAGCCGATCCAGAAATATTTGGAAATACCAATCTTTCGGAAATAAAATACAACACAAGCGATGACGAGGTAAAAAGAATTATAAAAAACCGAATAGAACTTTCCACAGGAACAGCCTATGAGGTAATTCGTACCCGTATCGATAAAATGGGCGTAACACAACCTAATGTGCAACGTGTACCGGGAACTGGTAGAATTTCCGTAGAAATGCCTGGTGTAAAGGATATAGACCGTGTGAAGAAAATGTTGCAAACCTCTGCAAAATTACAATTTTGGGAAGTACAACAAATCAACGAAATATTTCCTTATTTCCAAACATTAAATGATGTTATCGCTGCAAAAGGCGACTCTATGGGTGTGGCAAAAACCACAAATTTTGAGAATATTATCCAAATACAAAACCTTAGAGCTAACGGTGTTGCAACTGTAAAACTTTCCGACACAGCTACAGTAAATAAAATATTGAATAGCAAAATAGCGAAAGACGCAAGACCTTCCAACATCAAATACACCCAATTTATGTGGGGTTATAAACCAGAAGCTGGTGATGAAAATAACTTGGTTCTATATGCTATTCGTGGAAACATCAATCAAAAAGCACCAGTAGATGGAGCTGTGGAATCTGCCAACATTAGCTATGATGAACTGAGCAGAATTGTAGTTGATATGCAAATGGATAGCAAAGGTGCAAAAGATTGGGCTACACTTACAGAGAAAAATGTAGGAAAACCTGTTGCTGTAACTTTGGACGAAGTGGTATATACCGCTCCAAATGTCATCAATAAAATACCAAACGGAAGAACCCAAATATCGGGAAGTTTCTCGCAAGAGGAAGCTCAGGATTTGGTAAATGTTCTTGGTGCTGGTAAATTGCCTGCGGGAGCTAAAATTGTACAAGCAGAAGTTGTTGGACCATCTTTGGGTGCAGAATCTGTAAAATCTGGACTTTACTCTTTCCTTATTGCATTTGCCATCATTATTGTTTATTTGGTATTGTACTACGGTGGTGCAGGAATTTACGCAGTTATCGCAATGGTGATTAACCTATTCTACCTTATGGGAATTATGGACTCGGTAGATGCTACACTTACACTTCCAGGGATTGCGGGGATTGTACTCTCTATGGCAATGTCGATAGATGCTAACGTAATTGTTTACGAAAGAACAAGGGAAGAATTGTTTGCCGGTAAAAATATAAAAGAAGCGTATAGCGAAGGTTTCAAATTCTCGTTATCGGCGATTATAGATGGTAACATTACCTCTCTACTTACGGCAATTGTACTTTATATTTTCGGTACAGGACCGATAAAAGGTTTTGCTGTAACTTTGGGAATCGGTATCGTAATGTCTATGTTTACCTGCGTACTTTTAACGAGAGTAATGATTTTCAATAGATTGAATAAAGGTAAAGGATTGAGCGTTTGGACATCTATGACTAAAAACTTATTCCGCAACTCTTGGTTTGATTTTATTGGAAAAAGAAAGTATGCTTATATTATTTCGGGGATTATCACTGTTGTGAGTATTGCTTCCATTGCTACAAGCGGTTTTAAATATGGTGTGGATTTTAATGGAGGAAGAAGCTATGTAGTTCGTTTAGACAAAGCTGTAATCGCAAACGATGCACAAGATGCTTTGGAAAAACAATATGTGGATAAAGATGGAGTGAAAAATGCTGTGGATGTAAAAACTTTCGGTACGAATAATCAGTTGAAAATAACCACCGATTATCGTGTAAACGAAGAAAGTTTGGAAGCTGACCAAGATGTAGAAGCTAAATTATTCAACGGTTTGAAATCTTTCTTACCTGCTAATGCAACAATGGACGGATTTAAAGACCCAGGCGAAGGCGTAGGAATCATCAGCTCTGTAAAAGTAGGACCTACTGTGGCAGATGATATAAAGAAAGGTGGATTAATGGCTTGTCTTATCTCGCTTTTAGGTATTTTCCTTTACATATTATTTAGGTTTAAAAAATGGCAGTTTTCCACAGGAGCGGTTGCTTCTTTGGCACACGATGCGATTGTAATTTTAGGTGCTTATTCTATCCTAAAAAATATAATGCCATTTAATATGGAGGTTAATCAGGATTTCATTGCGGCAATTCTTACCGTATTAGGATATTCCATTAATGATACCGTAATTATCTTCGATAGAATCCGAGAATACTTGCACGACAAAAAAGCCTTAACCCTGAAAGGACTTTTCAACGACTCTATTTCCAGTACATTGGGTAGAACGTTCAACACTGCATTTATGACTTTCTTGGCAATTTTGGCAATATTCATATTCGGTGGAGAAAACCTTAGAGGATTTATGTTTGCACTATTAAT
>JAUNTR010000245.1 GCA_030538575.1 Cruoricaptor ignavus
TTGTAACAAATACAAAAAATTGGCTACCTATTAGGCAACATAATGATTTTAATGATATGCTGACCATACACAATCTTCACAAATCTTACGATACAGGAAAAAACAAATTGCACGTCCTGAAAGGCATCAATCTGGAAATCGGCGAAGGCGAGTTTGTGTCGATTATGGGAAGTTCTGGTTCAGGGAAATCTACCCTGCTAAATATCATCGGGATTTTAGATGAAAAAGACAGCGGAACTTATGAGTTAGACGGCATTCCCATTGAGCATTTGAACGAAGTAAAAGCCGCCGAATACCGTTCCAGATTTTTGGGATTTGTGTTCCAATCCTTCAACCTTATTGGCTACAAAACCGCATTGGAAAACGTGGCTCTCCCACTCTATTATCAAAATGTTTCCCGAAAAGAACGCAACGCCAAAGCCTTAGAATATTTGGAAAAAGTAGGACTCGGACCTTGGGCAAACCATTTACCAAACGAGCTTTCGGGAGGACAAAAACAAAGAGTTGCCATCGCAAGAGCATTAATTACAAACCCAAAAGTTGTATTGGCAGATGAGCCAACAGGTGCATTGGATAGCAAAACAACCTACGATATTATGAAACTTTTACAAGAAATAAACAACGAAGGAAAAACCATCATCATCGTAACCCACGAACCCGATGTTGCTGCTGAAACGAAAAGAAATGTAGTCCTAAAAGACGGAATTATAGAAAGCGATGAGTATATAACACAAAGGGTATTATGAGAATCAAGATACAAGAGGCAAGAACCAAGATGTAATGTCTTAATTTCTTAATCGCTTAATATCTTAATTTATTTTGAACCTTAATCCCTTAATCTCCTAATCCCTTAATATCTTAATTTATATAATATGTTCGATATAGACCGCTGGCAAGAAATATTTGCATCCATACGAAGCAATGTTCTCCGAACCGTACTTTCGGGTTTTACGGTTGCTTTGGGATTGTACATTTTCATCGTACTTTTCGGGATTGGCACAGGACTTAATAACGCTTTTACAGATGGCTTTGCCAGAGATGCCCAAAACCTTATTTCCATTTTCACAGGCAAAACAACAGTAGCCTACAACGGACTACAAAGCGACAGAACCGTTTCGCTAAACAACGATGATTACGAAAGCATCATCTCTTCTTCACCCGAAAAAGTACAATATTCCACACCGAGATATTCCACCAGTCTTACCGTAAAATATGGGAAAGAAAGCGGCAGTTACCAAATAAGTGGTGTCAATCCCGAAGAAAAAAATATAGAAAACCGACAAGTTTTAGATGGACGATATTTGAACATCAACGATATTAAGCAAAAACAAAACGTTGCCGTTATCGGTAGAATGGTACAACGGGATTTAATAAAAGACGGAAACCCAATAGGAAAAGATTTGAATATTAATGGTACAATGTTCAAAGTAATTGGTGTTTTCAGTGACGATGGTGGCGATTGGGACGAGCGTATGATTACCATCCCGATTTCTACCCTGCAACAAATGAAAAAAGGTTCTGATACGATAAGCACAATCTACATTGCTTACAACGAAAATATGTCGCCCAACGAAGCCATAAAATACGGCGAAGAATTAGAAAAAAATCTGAAAGCCAGAAAAAATGTTTCCCCCGAAGACGAAAATGCCGTTCGAGTTTGGAACAACGCCAAAAACTTAGGCGAAACCTTTCAGTTTATGTTTATCCTTACCCTTATTGTAGGATTTATAGGAATGGGAACTTTGCTCGCAGGCATCATCGGGATTAGCAATATTATGGTGTATATCGTAAAAGAACGAACACAAGAAATCGGTGTGAGAAAAGCCATTGGTGCAAAACCCAAAAGCATCATCTCCCTCATTATGCAAGAAAGCGTTCTCATTACCGTAGTATCGGGATTTGTAGGCGTAGGTTTGGGGATTTTAACCCTGAAACTTATCGGAAATAATTTGGAGAAATTTTTCATAAAAGAACCTTCCGTTGGACTTCCAATAATTATTACAGCATTTGTTTGCCTTGTAATTTCGGGGCTTATCGCAGGATTTGTCCCAGCATACAGAGCAGCAAAAATAAAACCGATTGAAGCATTGAGAACGGAGTAGGTTTTGAGGTTAAGGCAGAGGTTAAGGCTAAGATTGAGGTTGAGCGGAGAATTAAATTTTAAATAAAGTGATTTTTTAATATCTTAATTAAAAAGAAAATGAATATCATATTCAGAAAAGATACTTGGCAGGAAATTTATTATTCATTGAAGAATAATAAGTTACGCACCTTTCTCACGATGATTGGTGTGGGTTGGGGAATGTTCCTTTTCGTAAGTCTTTTGGGAGCAGCCAAAGGAATGGAAAATGGGTTCGACAAATTTTTCTCGGGTTTTGCAACCAATACCATTTTCCTTTGGGCACAAAATACATCTATCCCGTACGATGGTTTTGCCAAAGGACGACAGATGAATTTGCACTTGCCCGATATGGAAATGCTGGAAAAGAAAATCCCCGAGATAGATTATATTTCCCCACAAAACTCACGGGGAAATTTTGGGAGCAGTGGCGAACAAATGTCCAGAGATGGTAAAAAAGCAACCTATACGCTAAATGGCGATTATCCTATCGGTAACAAAATTTCCGAAAAAAAACTCATCTTTGGCAGATACCTAAACGATGCCGATATTAGCGGAAATAAAAATGTTGCCGTAATTGGAGAAGAGGTTTACAAAAACTTTTTCGATGCCAAAAAGAACGAAAATCCCGTAGGAAAATCCATTAATATCAAAGGAATTTTCTTTAATGTGATTGGTGTTTTCCGTGTAAAAAAAGGCGGCGGAATGGAGAATGATCAAAGTGTTTTTATCCCACTCTCTACCTTTACCAAAATGTATAATAATGGTGATAAAGTAGGATTTTTTGCCATCGTAGGAAAACCAAATGCCAATTTGGAAAACATAGAAACACAAGTAAAAGATGAATTAAAGAAAAAATACAACGTTTCACCCGAAGATACCAATGCTTTTGGAAGTTTCAATCTCGGGAAAGAATTTGCCAAATTCACAGGTTTTCTAAACGGAATGCAATTACTCACAATTATTGTGGGAACGCTGACTATTTTAGCAGGAATTATTGCCATATCCAACATTCTGCTGATTACCGTAAAAGAACGAACAAAAGAAATTGGCGTACGCAGAGCCTTAGGAGCAAAACCCGCCGAAGTAAGAAACCAAATCCTTTTGGAAAGCGTGGTAATTACCTTAACTTCGGGAATGTTGGGTTTTATTCTCGGGATATTTTTACTAATGATTTTGAATATAGCAACCAAAAACCAAGATACTTTTCCGTTTTATAATCCAACGGTTAATTATTCGCACGTTTTTGGAGCAATGGCAATTATGGTAATTTTGGGATTAATTATCGGAATGATTCCCGCACAAAGAGCCGTAAAAATAAGACCAATAGAAGCCTTGAGAGCAGAATAGTTT
>JAUNTR010000246.1 GCA_030538575.1 Cruoricaptor ignavus
AAATATCCCGTACAAATTATTTGGGCAGGAAAACCTTATCCAATGGATTATGCAGCGATTTCTACCTTCAATTCTTTGGTAGAAGAAAGCAAAAATCATAAAAATATGGCAGTTCTTACAGGCTACGAATTAGCACTGAGTAAGGCATTGAAACAAGGTTCGGATGTTTGGCTAAACAACCCAAGAGTACCAAGAGAAGCCAGTGGAACATCGGGAATGACAGCGGCAATGAATGCTTCCATCAACCTATCTACCGATGATGGTTGGATTCCTGAATTTGCGAAACACGGCGAAAACTCTTTCGTTGTTCCAAAAGCAGATTATGCCAATATGAACGTTCACGAGCAAGATAACTACGATTTGTACAAACTCTACGAAATACTGGAAAACGAAATTGTACCAACCTACTACGAAAATCCTGATAGATGGAGAAAAATTGCACAAAATGCAATGAACGATGTAGAAAAACAATTCAACAGCGATCGTATGGCAGATGAATATTATAAGTTGTTGTACAACAATTAATCTTCTCTGAAAATCAAATATTTACCTTCAAGACAAAAAAGTCTTGAAGGTTTTTTTTATCCAATTCTTACGCTTGTCATACTGAGGCTTCCACCAATTAATGCATCATTAAACAAAATAAGTTCTTCAGATTTTTCTTTCAACCCAAGAGAATAAATCAGTGGTATAAAATGGTCTGGTGTCGGTATTGCATTTTGCAAAGCCTGCCCTTTATTTTTATAATCCAAAAGGTTTTGGAAATCTCCATCCAGCAACCATTGGTTAGTTTTTTCCCTTGCTTCTATTGCCCAATCCCAACCTGCACCTACGGTATTTACATTTTTCCAATCAATCATTCTTAGGTTATGCACAATGTTTCCGCTACCAACAATCAGGATACCTTTATCCCTAAGTTTTTGTAACTTTTTCCCCAATTCAAAATGATATTGTGGTGGTTGTGTATAATCTATACTCATCTGTATTACAGGAATATCCGCATCGGGATACATATGTTTTATCACCGACCAAGCACCGTGGTCTAATCCCCAACTGTGGTCTTCTTCTACCAATACAGGAGATAAAAGTTCCGCAGTTTCTTTTGCTAATTCGGGGCTTCCAAGTACTGGATATTGCACCTCGAAAAGTTCTTTGGGAAAACCATAAAAATCGTGGATGGTACGAGGATTTTGCATTGCCGTAACAAAAGTACCTTGTGTAAACCAATGTGCTGAAATACAAAGAATTGCATTGGGTTTAGGCATTTTTTTAGCCACATCTCGAAAACCTTGCACAAACTGATTTTCCTCTATCGCATTCATCGGAGAGCCGTGTCCCAAAAACAACACAGGCATTTTATCAGTAAAATTAAAAACGGAAGATATGTTATCTAAATCATTAAGTGTCATTGCATTAATTTTAATCATTAATAAAAAAAGTTTACCCGACACAATATCAGGTAAACTACTATAAAAACTATAATCTATGAAAAAATTAAACTATCGTTTATGCTTTTACAAATTGTAATTCGCCCGAAATTTTCACTTCATCGCTTACCAAAACGCCACCGCTTTCCAAAGCCGCATTCCAGCTAAGTCCAAAGTCGCTTCGTTTTATTTTACCTTCAAAAGAAAAACCAGCTTTGGTATTTCCCCAAGGATCTACATTTACACCACCAAATTCCACATCCAAAGCCACAGGTTTTGTAACTCCGTTTATGGTAAGATTACCAGAAATATCACCATTAAGAGCATTACTCTCGAAAGTAATTGTAGGATTTTTTTCGGTATTAAAGAAATCTTCACCTTTCAAGTGTGCATCTCTATCTGCATTATTGGTATTGATAGAGTTGGTTTGTACCGTTGCCAATACTTTTGCATTATCAAAAGAATCGTTTTCTGTTTCTATTTCAGCAGAGAAATCGGTAAAACCTCCCTTTACATTAGAAATCATCATGTGTCTTACTTTAAAAACGATTTCGCTGTGCGATAAATCCAAATTCCATTTTGTTGCCATAATATTTTTTATTTTTATTAATTAAAATTGATGTTGCAAATTTACAATCATCTTCATCATCATCCATTGATGTATGATAAGAAAATATAAAAATTAAAAATACTTCTTTTTTAATGATTTTCCGTACATTTGCATTTCCAAAAAAATAAGAAATGAATGCTTTTATTGAAGAACTAAAATGGCGAGGAATTTTTGCCGATGCAACCCCAGAAACCGATGAACTACTAAATCAGGGTATGGTTTCCGCCTATGTAGGTTTCGACCCGACAGCAGATTCTCTACATTTGGGACATTTGGTTCCCATTATTGTTTTAAGACATTTCCAAAATTTCGGACACAAACCGTATGCTTTGGTAGGTGGAGCAACGGGAATGATTGGCGATCCATCCGGGAAATCCAACGAGAGAAATCTGTTGGATGATGAGGCTCTTGCCAAAAATGTTGCTGGACTAAAATCCCAATTGGAACGTTTCCTAAACTTTGACGGAAATACCGAAAACGCTGCCGTTATGGTCAATAACTACGATTGGCTGAAAACCGTTACGTTCTTAGAATTTGCTCGGGACATCGGTAAACACCTTACCGTAAACTATATGATGGCAAAAGATTCTGTAAAGAAAAGGCTGAACGGCGAGTTCCAAGAAGGAATGAGTTTTACCGAATTTACTTACCAACTTTTACAAGGTTTTGATTACCTACATCTTTACAATAATTTTGGTGTAAAACTGCAAATGGGAGGTAGCGACCAATGGGGAAACATAACTACGGGAACAGAGCTTATCCGCAGAAAAGTACAAGGCGAAGCTTATGGACTTACTTGTACATTAATTACGAAAGCAGATGGTTCTAAATTCGGAAAAAGTGAAGCAGGAGAAAATATTTGGTTGGATGCCAAAAGAACTTCGCCTTACAAATTTTACCAATTTTGGCTAAACCAATCCGATGCAGATACAGAAAGATATATAAAAATATACACTTTCCTAAAAGAAGATGAAATAAGCGAACTCTCCAAAGAACACCAAACGGCACCACACGAAAGAAAATTGCAAAAGAAATTAGCCGAAGAAATGACGGTTTGGGTACACGGAAAAGAGGAATACGAAAAGGCATTGAAAGCGTCTGAAATCCTTTTTGGTAAAAGTACAGCAGAAGATTTGATACAATTGGATGAAGCAACATTCTTAGATGTTTTTGATGGCGTTCCACAAAAAGAAATTGCTAAAAATGATGTTTTGGGAAGCAATATCGTAGATTTGCTTTCGGAGAAATCCGGTTTTCTAAAATCTAAAAGTGAAGCCCAAAGAGAACTGAAAGGCAACGCTATATCTATAAACAAAGAAAAAGTAAGCGAAGATTTTGTTGCTAAAGAAACAGACCTTATAGATGGTAAATTTCTTCTTTTACAAAAAGGAAAGAAAAATTATTTTATTGTAAAAGTAATCTAATCTACAAA
>JAUNTR010000247.1 GCA_030538575.1 Cruoricaptor ignavus
CTCTTTTTTCTTTTCTCTAATAAACTACATTGGCATTTCGTCATCGCCTCCGTCGTAGCCTCGGTTGCTATCTCTTTTTCGTTTTTGTTCCACTTTTTCACCTTGTTTGAAACGGTAGGTTAGCGAAAGTAAAAACTGGCGAGGTTGCCATTGCATATATTGTTCTCTTTCAAATGAAGAACCATAGTTTATATTTCGTCTGGCTCGGGTATTGAAAATATCTTGGATATTAAATGCTAGTGTTCCGCTGCCTTTCCAAATGGTTTTATTAGCACCAAAATTTACCGCATACATAGACTTTCGTTGGTTAGTTGCTGTTTTTTCAGCACCACGATAGAAGCCTTGTAATTGCAGGTTGAAAGTTTTATCTACCTTGAAGGTATTGGTTAATCTAAGATTAGACGAGAAACCTTTACCATTTACAGAGAAAGGTTTTTCCATAAGAGTAGGGTTATAAAATTCGCCTTTACTTTCGTATCGAAACAGGTTGATATTTGCCATAATTTTCCACCAAGAAAGTAGGTCTGCTGTGGTATTCAAATCCAATCCAAAGTTGGTTTCTGTTCCTACATTATAAGGTCTGGTTACCAAAACATTAGATGTTTCTGATTCTCGAAGCATTACCATTTGTGTTTCATCTTCTGTATGTCTGTAATACAAAGTTGGGTTGATGGTGAATTTCTTTTTCTGTATGGCGTAGCCCAATTCAAAGGAGTTTACGTATTCTGGATTCAAGTCTGGGTTTCCGAAGAATAAGTTTCGATCATCATTTAGGTTAAAAGAATTAAACGGAATTAAAAACCAAGATCTCGGGCGGTTGATTCTTCTGGAATAATTTAATAATAATTGATTGTTGCTGCTGCCCAAATCATAACTCAAAAACACGCTTGGGAAGAAGCCAGTATAGTTTTTTCGGATATTGGCATTCGTTCCACTTTGGTCGTGGAAATCAACCTTTATATCAGATATTTCTGTTCTTAAACCCAATTGATACCCAAATTTATTAATCTTACTTTTAAATTGAGTATAAAAAGAGTTGAAGGTTTCCTGATAAATTGTATTGCTCGTAAAATCTAATCTTGGCTCAAATAAAATATCATCAAACGACCTAAAAACGCTGTAATCGTAATCGTTTTTATTTCTGTCGAAACGATAGCCGGCTTCTAATCGGGAAACTTCGCCAATAGGCAATTCGTAATCTATTTTCCCAATCATTGTATTATTCGTAGTTTCTTGGTTTACAAGATTTCGAGATGCAAAAATATTTTGATTGGTTTCCAGAATATTGGTCTCACCATTATTTTTATTTTGCTGTAAACTGAATGAGGTATAAATATTATGCCCTTTATCATTCAGTTTATAATCCAATCCAAAATCTCCCTGTGCGGAAATTCCATCACCATTTCCAAGACTCAAACGCTCGGTTTTTCCTACGAAAGTTCTGTTAGCATTATATTCATTATAAGTTACCAAATCTCTTCCGTCATTCGTATAATGGCGAACCATTCCCGAAAGGTTTAAGGATAATTTATCCGTTAAATCTACATTGAAACCTGCATTCGCATTATAGAAACTACTTTTGTTTTTATTATCACTATCTTGGTTTAGGTAGCTGGTTGTCGTTCCTGTATTGTCGAAATATCGGGTATTATTCCAGCGGGTATTTTTTCTTTCATTATAACCTCCACCTCCGTTGATGAACCAAGTCCATTTTCCTTGTGTCCAACTAAGGTTGGTATTAAGTCTTGTTGTTGGTAAATATCCCAAAGCACCTTCCACGCTTCCGTTGAAACCTTTGCCTCTGCTTTTCTTTAAAATAATATTTAAAATCCCTGCCGTTCCCGAAGCCTCGAATTTGGAGGAAGGATTGGTAATTACTTCTATTCTTTCAATTTGGTCTGCGGGGATAGATTGCAAGGCATTCGCACTATCATCAATCCCAAGTAGGGAGGATGGTTTCCCATTGATGAGAAATCGCACGTTAGAATTTCCTCGCATAGAAACCGTACCATCTGTATCCACAGAAACCGAAGGCACATTGGTAAGAACATCTTGCAGATTACCACCTTTGCTGATGACATCGGTAGATGGGTCGTACACTTTTTTATCCAATTCTACTTTGTACGGCTTGCTTGCAACTGCTGTTATCGTAACACCTTCTATATTTTGCGTTGGAGCGAGCGTTGCAGATTCTTCGGCGATTAATTTTATTTCACCTAAATTTCCACCAGAGATTTGTCGATTGATGGTATTTTTTTTGTAATCAATAGCTTCGATAATCAAATCGTAATTTCCTGGAACAAGAGTAAGGTTGTAATTTCCTTGTTCATCGGTTAGTGTAGCATCGCTGTGGAGCTTGTTAGTTTTGGAACTAAAAGTAACAGAGGCGTAGGATACGGGTTGGTTTTGTTCGTTTAGGACTTTTCCTGTTACGGCTACTTTTTGTTGGGCAAAAGCAAACGCAGCAGCGGAAAAAACCAATGTGAGTCCCATTGTCTTTTTAGTAAGACTTTGGATGATTTCTGTTTTAATCATTTAGTTTATTTTTTTTAGATTGAGATTTTGGCGTGGGCTTAATCTCAAAAGGATTATTTATTCTTAATATTTATAGGCGTTTTCGAGTTGTTTTCAGTTATTTTTTTCTTTAATTAAAAAAATATTTTTGTAAATCATAATTGTATTCTTTTGTTTAAGTTGCGTAAGGATATACAATTAGACTAAAAAAAACTCTAATTGTTAAAATGAAAACTCTTAAAATTTGTTAAAATTTACTTTTTTATATTTTTAGAGTTCAACCATTGTTGGTAATCTTTGGCGTTTTTGGCGTGTTCTACATCACTGGCAGTAAATCTGTGGAAACCAAATTTATCGGGATCGGCAGCCATAAAAATATAGTTGTGATTTTCAGGATTTAGAACTGCATCTACCGAATTTTTATCTACAATACAAATCGGTCCAGGCGGAATGCCTGCGTTGGCGTAAGTGTTGTAGGGTGAAGGATGCGTAAGATGTCTGTACAACACTCTGCGAATTGGCGTGGTAAAATTGGTTTCCTTATTGATGGCGTAGATTACAGTCGGGTCGCTTTGCAGTTTCATTCCTTTTTTTACACGGTTCAGGTAAAGTCCTGCGATGGTTTTTTGCTCATCGGGTTTTCCGCCAGATTCCTTGTAAACTATTGATGCTAAGGCGTATATTTGGTTTCTGGTTAGTCCGCTTTGTTGTTCTTTGGCGGTTCTTTCTGTGTTCCAAAATTCGTTATATTGTTTTTCAAAAGTTTCAAAAAACTCGGTTGGTTTTACTGTCCAAAAAAAGTTATAGGTATCTATAAAGAAATATTTTTTTAAGTCCTCTGCATTGTTGTAGCCTTTTTGTTGTGCGATTTTATTCAGGTCGTTCGCGAAAGCTAAGGAATCGGCTTCGGTTTTTCTGGCAACTCGTCCCAGCATTTGGTAAA
>JAUNTR010000248.1 GCA_030538575.1 Cruoricaptor ignavus
TCCCGACCAAGTAACCATAGATATGCTAACCGATGAACTGAAAAAACCAACAGATACCAAAGGCTTTATCTTTGATGGTTTCCCAAGAACTGCCCCACAAACCGAAGCTTTGGAAGGTATTGTAGAAGAAGTCCTAAACCACCCGATAGATATTTGCCTGTCTTTGGTTGTAGAAGATAAAGTTTTGGTACAACGCCTACTGAAAAGAGGCGAAACCAGTGGCAGAAGCGATGATGCTAACGAAGAAATCATAAGCAATAGAATAAAAGAATACTACGCAAAAACAGCAGAAGTTGCAGAATTGTACAAACAACAAGGCAAATATGTGGAAGTAAATGGCGTGGGAGAAATCTCTGAAATCTCTGAAAAATTGTTTGCAGAGGTAGAGAAAATTCTAAAATAATTTTTTTAATTCAAGGTTCTTGGTCTTAAAATTCAGAGGTTACTACTTTTGCATTTTTTTCTAAGAACCTTTAATTTTCATATCAATATGTCAAATTTTGTAGATTACGTAAAAATCCATTGTAAATCCGGACACGGCGGTGCGGGTTCTGCACACTTGCGAAGAGAAAAATATATCCCAAAAGGCGGTCCCGATGGTGGAGATGGCGGTCGAGGTGGACATATCATTATGAAAGGTAACTCCCACGAATGGACGCTTTTACCACTACGATACACCCGACACGTAAAAGCAGAACGTGGCGAAAATGGTGGAAAAAGCCAACTAACAGGTGCTGATGGCGAAGATGCTTACATAGAAGTTCCCATCGGAACAATTGCCAAAAATGAAGAAGGCGAAATTATTGGTGAAATTTTGGAACACGGGCAAGAAATCATCCTGATGAAAGGTGGAAAAGGCGGTTTAGGAAACGAGCATTTCAAATCTGCTACCAACCAAACGCCAAGATATGCCCAACCTGGGCTTCCTGGTGAAGAAGGCTACATTGTTTTCGAGCTGAAAATCTTGGCAGATGTAGGATTGGTCGGTTTTCCCAACGCAGGAAAATCTACACTTTTGGCATCGGTTTCTGCCGCAAAACCAAAGATTGCCAATTATGCTTTCACCACACTTACACCGAATTTGGGAATTGTAGAGTACCGAAATTACAAATCTTTCGTAATGGCAGACATCCCTGGAATTATAGAAGGAGCAGCGGAAGGCAAAGGATTGGGACACCGTTTCCTAAGACATATTGAGAGAAACTCTATCCTACTTTTTTTAATTCCTGCCGATTCGGAAAACCATTATCAAGAATTTAAAATTTTGGAGAATGAACTAAAAGAATACAATCCCGAACTTTTGGATAAAGATTTTATTCTTTCCATCTCCAAAGCAGATTTGTTGGATGATGAACTGAAAGCCGAAATCTCCGCTGAGTTTCCCGAAAATAGACAACCATTATTTTTCTCAGGTGTAACTACCGAAGGACTTACCGAGTTGAAAGATGCCATTTGGAAAAAACTGCACGGATAGTTTTTTTTCAGAGTAAAGAAATACAATAATAGAAATAAATTAATTTTATTGAAAAAATGATAGAAGGAAACGCTTTGCTCAAAAATCACACTTTCATTGACCTTTTTGCAGGGATAGGCGGGTTTCATTTGGCGTTGGAGTCAATGGGGGCTGGCTGTGTTTTCGCTTCCGAATGGGATAAATATGCGGCGGAAACATACGAAAAAAATTTTCGGCAAAAACCTTTTGGCGATATTACTAAAATCGATGAAAAAGAAATTCCCCCACACGATATTTTGTGCGGAGGATTTCCTTGTCAGGCGTTTTCGGTGTCGGGCAAACAGAAAGGATTTGAAGACACGAGAGGAACGCTTTTTTTTGATATTGCGAGGATAGCGGATTATCACAAACCGAAAGTTCTTTTTTTGGAAAATGTTAAACATTTAGCCAAACACGACAGCGGAAAAACCTTAAAAACCATTTTAAAAATATTACAGGATTTAGGCTACAATGTGTTTACCAAAGTACTCAATTCCAGCCACTTCGGATTACCGCAAAACAGGGAACGGATTTATATTGTAGGATTTCATACCTCTATAAAATCAGATAATTTTAAATTTCCTACCCCAACGAACGAACCTACTTGTTTAGAAAATATATTAGAAAATAATCCTGCCAGAGCAAAAATAATCGAGCGTGATGATATTGAGATTTACCGAAATTATTCCGTCTCGGGCTCTCTTTTTTCTGAAATGGAGTTATTAAATAAGCCTATCCAAATAGGAAAAGTGAACAAAGGCGGACAAGGAGAACGGATTTACCACACATTGGGACACGCCATAACGCTTTCGGCTTACGGTGGCGGTGTTGGGGCTAAAACAGGACTGTATTTAGTAAATGGGAAAATCCGAAAACTTTCGCCCAGAGAATGTGCAAGAGTTCAGGGTTTCCCTGATAGTTTTATTTTAAATCCTTCTGATTCTCAATCTTATAAACAATTCGGAAACAGCGTTTCGGTAAACGTTTTACAGCATATTCTTATTGAAATTGCCAAAATTTTAAACCTAAACCAATCTGAAAACAAAACGAAACAAACCGTAAAATATGCGTAAAGAACAATTTTTAGGCTCGCAAACGGCAAAAAATGGTTTTCTGAATGAAGACGATATTGTTAAAAAATTCAATAATTGGAAATTAGACGAAGACGCCCAAAAATGGCTGTTGATAATGGAATATCAGCTAAAAAACATCGAATATGTTAAAGCCATTAAACTAAGTGGTTACAAAACTGATGTTCAAGTACAAGTAACTATCAAATTGAAGCAAGCCATTGATGCTCAGAATTTACAAGTGAAATTAGTAAGCAATCCGAAAGGTTTTAACCAAATTGACAAACGATGGGTTGATAAATACGTTGAAATGTGGAACATTCCGTCTAAAATCGAAGTTATTCTGAAAAAATATACAGGCGAAATAGAACCCGACATTCCTAATCCGAGAGATAAAAGAAGAATGTTTGCCGATGAATTTTCGGAAGCAGAACAAAAAAACATTCTCAATTGGCTTACTAAAAATAAATCGCTGATTGTTTCCGATATTCTGAAAGGACGTGGATAATTTTCCGCCGAATGGATGCTGGTTGCCCAAAAAATTAAAAAAAATTCAAGGTGGATTTTAAAACCGATGAATTTCTGTTTAAACCATTTCGGGAATGAAGCTGTCGAAATCACAAAGCGTGGAAATTATAAAATCGGTAGAATAACAATGCAACGTAAAGGAGGCGATGGAGGAAGAAATACGGCTAAAATGTTGCAATTTAAAATCAACCCTGCCGAATTGTTCGATTCAGAATAAAAGCAAATATTATATTTTTTATAATTTTGAAAAAAAGAAAAATACATTACTAAATTTTAATAAAAAATGATTCAAAATAAAAAACTGATTTTCCGAGATTTGGGTTTAACGGAATATTCATCGGCTTTTGAACAACAAGAAA
>JAUNTR010000249.1 GCA_030538575.1 Cruoricaptor ignavus
AACGCAATTTACGAATAAATTTTATTTCATTTTTTGATAATTGTCTTGGCTGATTTTGTTTTAAAAAACTTTTCATCGTGATAAAAAATTCGGATAACAATTTATTTTTAAAAGCTGATTTCACCGAAGAAATAACTGCCAATGGAAAATTTAACCCGATATTATAAAAGTATATTCCCAATTTTTCAGATTTTTGCCGTTTATATTTGTAAGCCGTAGGACGCAGATGTTTTACCCAAATATTTTTTATGGAAACGGTTTCCCAACCGTGCATTTTCGCCAACATTACATCTATATTATCCCAACCCAAAACAGTTCGCAATCCACCCATATCTTTCAGACATTCAACTCGATACGATTTTATAGGTCCACGAATATGATTTTGGGAAGAAAGATTTTCGTACTCCCAACCTTCTTGATTTTCAAAATGTAAAAGTTCCGTTTTTGGCATTCCTTTTTTCTGAATAAAAACCAAGCCCGAAACCATTCCTGCTTTTGGATTTTGGGAATAAATTTCCGTTATCTTTTCTAAATAATTTGATGGAAAAACAATATCTGCATCGAATTTGCAAACCACATCAAACTCGGATAACTCTTGGGTTTCCAGACCTTTATAAAACGTGCGAACCACTTTTGCACCAGGCTCATGTTCAGATTTTTGCAAATCCAAAACCTGAAATCTCTCGTCCGAATCAGCAAAAGTTTTAGCGATTTCCGAAGTATGGTCGGTAGAACCATCATTTACAATCACAACCCGAAAATCTCTAAAAGTCTGGGCTTCCAAAGATTTCAAACAATAGGCGATATTTTCTTCCTCGTTGTGTGCAGGAATAATGATAAGGGGTTTCAAAAAAAATAGATTTTAAAATATAGGTTACAGATTTTATTTAAGGTATTATTAACTTTAATTAAAATCCGTAACCTACTTATTTAATGATATTTAAAATTATCAATTATGCGGTTGCAGCATATTTTTCGGGTCTAAGATTTCGTCTAACTTTTCCTTAGAAAGTAATCCTTGCTCGATAACCAAATTATAAACGCTTTTACCTGTTTCCAAAGCTTCTTTTGCGATTTTTGTAGAATTTTTGTAACCGATATGCGGATTAAGTGCCGTTACAATCCCAATGCTGTGTTTCACCATATTTAGGCAAACTTCTTTATTAGCAGTAATTCCCACGATGCACTTTTCACGAAGCGTATCCAACGCATTGCAAAGGAAATGAATGTTCTCCAAAATAGCGTGAGATAACACTGGCTCCATCACATTCAATTGTAATTGTCCTGCCTCAGCAGCGAAAGTAACCGTTAAATCATTACCAATCACTTTATAACAAACTTGGTTCACAACCTCAGGAATTACGGGATTTACTTTGCCTGGCATAATAGAACTCCCTGGTTGCATTGGTGGTAAATTAATTTCAAAAAGCCCAGCTCGCGGTCCAGAAGACAATAATCTAAGGTCGTTGCAGATTTTGGAAAGTTTGACTGCCAAACGCTTCATTGCTGATGAATAGATAACGTAAGAACCTGTATCTGGCGTAGCTTCCACCAAATCTGGTGCAGAAACAATAGGATAACCTGAAATTTCCGCCAAGTTTTTAGAGCAAAGAGTGGCGTAGCCCACAGGTGCATTCAGCCCTGTACCAATGGCAGTTGCTCCCATATTAACCTCCACGAAAAGGCTGGCATTGCTGTTGAGTTTCGTAATATCTTCTTCCAAAGTTGCCGCAAATGCTTCAAATTCTTGCCCCAAAGTCATTGGTACAGCATCTTGTAATTGGGTTCTTCCCATTTTCAAAACATCGTGGAATTCTTTTCCTTTTTCTCTAAATGCTTCTACGGTTTTTTGTAGTTTTTCCGCTAAAACCTCGTTCAGTTGTAGCAATGCCAATTTTATAGCGGTCGGATAAGCATCATTTGTAGATTGCGATAAATTGATGTGGTCGTTTGGCGAACAGAATTGATAATCACCTTTATCTTTACCCAATTTTTCCAGCACAACATTTGCAATAACCTCGTTGGCATTCATATTTACAGATGTACCTGCACCGCCCTGTATCATATCTATCGGGAATTGGTCGTTGTATTTTCCTGTTGCTACGTCGTCGCAGGCTTCAGCAATTTTGGTGTAAAGATTTTCCTCCAAAAAACCTAACTCGTAATTGGTTTTAGCGGCTGCTTTTTTCACCATTGCCAACGCTTTTATAAAACGAGGATAAGAGGATAATTTCTGTCCAGAGATTTTAAAATTCTCTACCGCTCTCTGTGTTTGTACACCATAATATGCATTTGCAGGCACATTTAGCTCGCCCAACAAATCGCTTTCTTTTCTAAAATTTTCCATTAAAAATAATTTTATCGAAAGTTAAGGTTTTTTCATATTATGAAACAAAAAAAACACATCAAAAAAGATGTGTTTTTAAATTTAGCTATTTTAATTAAAATTTCTCAGAACCTTATTTCGCAGGATATTTTTCTAAAAGAGCTTGCAAAATAGCGTAGGTTTCGATATCCAAAACTCCATCGCACAATTCTGGACGAAACCTGTATTGGAACGCCTCTATTGTTTTTTTCGTTGCCCTATCCACAGTTCCACTCGGTTCTATTCCATAACCGAAATCCCTCAACATTGTTTGGAATTTAAAAATAAATGGTGGTGTTTCTCTTTCTGCAAAAAATTGTTCGGGGATAATTTGATTAGCATATTTTTGCTTGGTAAAATCATCGTACCACATCCCAATTCCGTAATCTGTATATAATTTTTTCCAAGGGAATTTTGGTCCTGGGTCTTCTTTTCTTGTCGGTGCAATATCCGAATGTCCTAAAATATTAGTTGGTGGAATTTGGTATCTATCCGCAATATCTTTTATTAGATGAGCCACTTTTTTCACTTGCCAATCGGGATATTCATAAAAGGTTTTATTAGCATTGGCATCCGCTGTATAACCTGTATTCACAATTTCTATTCCTATTGATGTATCATTTAGGTTTTCAATCTTACGCCAAGAACTTACGCCTGCATGATACGCTCTTTTATTTTCATCTACTAATTGATAAATGTCTTTGTCGTTCAAATCATTCACCAAATAATGAGAACTAACACTTTGCTCGGTAAGAACTCTCAGAGATTTATCATTATCCAAAGCGGTATAATGTACAATAATATATCGTTGGCGGAAATTTTGTCCCACCGCAGGAAAATAATCTTTATTAATTTTATAATGCTCGGGATTTGCAGAAACTATCGAGCCATAACTGATTGTATTATCATTTTTCGCGGGGTTTGCGATATTCACTTTATAAAAATCGTATTTCCCAAGATGCTCAATATGGGATTCTTTTTCCACAGATTTATCCGTTCCCGATACAGTTTGTTGTATCTTTTGCTCTGGAACAGATTTTTTTTGAATATTTTTTTGAGAGCCACAAGAAACAA
>JAUNTR010000250.1 GCA_030538575.1 Cruoricaptor ignavus
GTTGCAAACATTGCCCCTATGGTTATGATAAAAAAACAGATAGATTTATAAAAAAAAGTAAAGAATAAAGAGTATAAATTCACTTTAATTAAGCAATTATAAAAACCACTAAATAAATTTGATAATGAAAAAATATGTTTTCCTTCTTTTGGCAGCTTCCTTAGGTTTGGCTTCTTGTAGTCCTTTTCAAGTTCGTTCGGATTATGCAGATACTGCAAATTTCAACAACTACAAAACTTACAAGTTGAGAATAGATGACCTGAAACTAAACGATATAGACAAAGACCGTGTTCTAAACGAAGTTTCTAAACAACTGCAAACCAAAGGACTAAGCGTTGCAGACCAACCAGATTTAATTATAAATGTAAAAGCCAACCACAAAAAAGTAACCGATGTACAATCCAGCAATCCTTATGGAATGTGGGGTTGGGGCGGACCTTGGGGCTGGGGATTTGGTATGAACCGAACTTGGACCAGCAACTACAATCGTGGTGCTTTGGTTTTGGATATTATAGATGCCCGAACGCAAAAACTGGTTTGGCAAGGCATTGGCGAAGGCATTTCGGTAGATTCACCAAGAGCTAAACAAAAACAAATCCCACAAATCGTGGATGAAATTATGGCACAATTTCCACCGAAAAAGTAGTAAAATCCTCATAATGAACATCTAAGCAACCGCATTTTTTTGTGGTTGTTTTTTTAACTTTTTTTATAATTTTAATCATTACTCAAAATACAAAATTGGTTAAGTTTTTGCATTATGCTAATCATAAAAATAATTATTATGGATATTATCATTAATACAGACAACCAAGTTAATTTTACACAAGACAAAAAAGATTTCTACAGAGAAGATTTACAAAAATCCCTAAAAAGATTTGACGAATACATTACAAGATACGAAGTATTTTTCTCTGATGAAAGCAGTAATAAAGACACCCAAGATGACCAAAAATGTGTGATAGAAGCCAGAGTAAAAGGTAAAAATCCAGAGCGTGTTTCTCATAATGCCTCAGAGGAAAAAGCAGCATTTGATGGTGCTGTAAGCAAAATACGAAGCGTGTTGGATAGGGTGATAGACCAACAACGTGGTTACTAATTTCACGTAAATTATATCTAAACATAAGAATAGTGTCGATAAAAATCGGCACTTTTTCATTTAGAAAGAAACGATAAAATTCACATTCTATTAAAACTGAAAACTTTAACTTTGCAAAAAATGTAAAATAAAATGAAAAGACGCAGTTTCTTAAAAGGAGGCTCATTAGCATTAGGTGGTTTACTTTTAACGCCTTTCGGTGCAAAAGCCAATACAATAAAAGAAGAATTTCGTGGTAAGAAAGCCAAAAATATTATCTTTATGGTGAGCGATGGAATGAGTAGCGGAACTTTGGTAATGGCAGACTTATACTCCAAAAGAAAATTAGGAAAACCCTCGCATTGGATGTCCCTCTACGAAGACAATCTTGTAACACGAGGGCTGATGGATATGGCATCTGCAAACTCCATCGTTACAGATTCCGCAGCGGCAAGTTCCTCTTGGGGAGGTGGCAATCGTGTGAACAACGGTAGCCTTAATATCTCACCAAACGGACAAGAAAATCTTCCGATTTTACAAAAATTCAAAAAAAATGGAAAAAAAGTAGGTTGCGTTACCACAGTTCCTATTACACACGCCACACCTGCGGGATTTTGTGTTTACACGAAAAGCAGAAACTCAATGGATAAAATTGCCGATATTTATTCAGAATTAAATTTCGATGTGATGATGGGAGGCGGAAGTAAATACTTTGATGCCAAACAAAGAAAAGACCAACGAGATATGTACAGCGTCTTCCAAAACAAAGGCTACACAGTTGCTCACAACAAATCTGAAATGAATGCCGCACCAAAAAACAAACCTCTTTTGGCAACTTTTGATGAAGATGGTTTGCCGTATTCCGCAGATATGAATAGCGATGCCAATCTGAAAAATAAAATCCCAACATTGGCAGAAATGACCGCGAAAGCCATCAACCAAATGAAAGACCATCCGCAAGGTTTTGTAATGCAAGTAGAAGGCGGAAAGGTAGATTGGGCAGCGCACGCCAACGATATTACAGGTTTGTTGTATGACCAACTCGCTTTTGATGATGCGGTGAAAGTGGCTATGGATTTTGCTAAACAAGATGGTAACACATTGGTTGTCATTACTTCTGATCACGGAAACGCTAATCCTGGACTTATTTATGGTAAAAAAGTGAATGAAGATTTTGACCGCATACAACATTTCTCCAAAACGAATGAATGGATTTTACAAGGTCTAAAAGCCACCGATTCCATAGAAACTGTAAAAAACCGAATTGCCGAAGCCAATGGCGGAATGAGTATAAATAATGATCAGGCTAAGGAAATCTTGTCCTATTATTCCAAAGCGAAAAGCGAAGATGGATTGTACAATCCTCGTCATCTTCCGTTCAAAGCATTGGCAGATATGCAAAAAAGTTATACTTCTGTTGGTTGGATTAGTATGGACCATTCCTCCGATTACACCGAATTGGCAATGTACGGACCAGGAAGCGAAAATATGAAAGCCCTGACCAGAAATACAGACATCCACAATTTTCTGCTAAAAGCTGCGGAAGTGGAGAATAAGTTTTAATAAAATCACATAGATAAATGGTATAAATTCTATATCAGTTATTTCTGGAAAAACAATCAAATATCAAATTAATAATCAAAGAGTTAAGGAGCAGTCCTTAGCTCTTTTTTATGAATAGTTATTTTTTTGGCACAATCCTTGTCTAATTACCATCAGTAAATTTAAAAAATTAACATTATGAAAAAGTTATTTTTAGGAGCAGCTTTAGCTATGGGTTCATTGGCATTTGCTCAGCAATTTGGTGTAAAAGCAGGGATGAACGTTTCCAACGTTTCTAATTCAGATGCAAAATCCAAAGTTGGTTTTAATGCTGGTGTTTTTATGAATGCACCAATTGCAGAAAGTTTCAGCATTCAACCTGAAGTTTTGTATAATAATTTAGGAGCGAAAAACGGAAACACTACGCTAAACTTGGATTATATTGCTGTACCAGTGATGTTCCAATACAAAGCTACACCAGAATTTTATTTGGAAGCTGGTCCGGAGTTTGGATTTTTAGTAAGTGCAAAAGCTAAAAACAATGGTAATAAAGCAGATGTAAAAGATGGTATGGAAACCTTCAACTTTGGTGTTGGTGTTGGTGCAGGCTATTACTTCACACAAAATATCGGGATTAATGCAAGATACGTTGCAGGTTTTACTGATGTAGCAAAAAACAATAGCGGAGATGCTGCAAGAAATGGTGTTTTCCAAGTTGGATTGAATTACAAATTCTAAAAAAGAACTCACAATTAATTATAAAAAAGCCAATCGAAAAAAAATCGATTGGCTTTTGTTTTTATTATCTTTTCTTTTTA
>JAUNTR010000251.1 GCA_030538575.1 Cruoricaptor ignavus
TGGTGGATCATCACACGGCTGTTCATCACAACAAACCAAATTGCGAAAGCTACCAAAACTACAAAGGTGTTTTTGCAGACCAATCTCACGGCGTATTCAACGGGAAAGTTTTTGTAGATAAAATTGCACAAAAAACCAACGCTTATCAGCAGAATAACAATGTGTTACTAAGCGAAGGAGCAACGATAGATACCAAACCGCAATTGGAAATTTTTGCCGATGATGTAAAATGTTCCCACGGTTGTACAGTCGGGCAATTGAATAGCGATGCTTTGTTTTACCTAAGAGCAAGAGGAATTTCTAAAAACGAAGCCCAAGCATTATTGCTCTACGCTTTTGCCAACGATGCAATGCAAAATATTGATATTGAGCCTTTAAAACTAAAAATATCCAAACTTCTCGCAGAGAAATTGGGCGTGAATATCGAGTTTTAAATATTCTTTATCATTAATGAAAATAAAAGTAAAAAATCTGTAAACGTATGTGTTGCAGATTTTTTTTCGTAAATTGAGCAACGTTGTTTATTTTTTTTTAAATTGATTATGATTAAAAATATTCCGATAGAAAAAGTTTTATTTATTGATATTGAGACTGTTCCGCAATCGGGAGTTTGGGAAGAGTTGCCCGAAGAAACCCAAAAACTTTGGGAAAAGAAAACAAAACCGCAACGGAAAGATGAGATTTCCGCTGAAGATTTTTATCCCGAACGTGCTGGGATTATGGCAGAATTTGGGAAAATTATTTGCATTTCCATAGGAATGTTGGACAAAGCGGGAGCGTTGAAAATAAAAAGTTTTGCAGGAGATAATGAAAAAAAACTTCTGGAAGATTTTGGAAACCTCTTCAACAGCCCAAAACTTCATCAGGCAATTCTTTGTGCCCATAATGGCAAAGAGTTTGATTTTCCTTGGGTTGCCCGCCGTTTCCTCATCAATGGAATGCAACCGCCGTTGCCGTTTCAGCTTTATGGGAAAAAGCCTTGGGAAATTCCGCATATCGATACAATGGAACTTTGGAAATTTGGCGATTACAAAAGTTTTGTTTCGCTGGAACTTTTGGCTCACATTTTCGGTATTCCTACGCCAAAAGACGATATAGATGGCTCTATGGTTTCATCTATCTATCATATAGAAAAAGATTTATTTAGAATAGTTAAATATTGTGAAAAAGATGTCTTAACTTTGGCGAATATTTTCCGACGGATGAGACAAGAAGATTTGTTGAAACGAAGCGAGGATTAATTTTTAATAAACAACAATTAATATTTTATAAAAATTGAATTATGAAATTGACGGATGAACAAATTGCCAATATTGGCGACAATATTATACAAGCCCTAAAAACCATCTACGACCCCGAAATTCCTGTGGATATTTACGAATTGGGATTGGTGTACGATGTGCAAATTTCCGAAGATGCAGATGTAAAAGTTGTGATGACGCTAACTACACCAAACTGCCCCGTAGCGGAATCTCTACCACAAGAAGTAAAGGATAAAGTAGCCGATGTAGATGGCGTGAAAAGTGTAGATTTGGAACTAACTTTCGAGCCGAGCTGGTCTAAGGATATGATGAGCGAAGAAGCAAAATTTGAGTTGGGAATTTTGTTCTAAAATAAAGAAAACCTCATAGATTAAACTAAAAATTTATGAGGTTTTTTGTGATTATTTCAGTTCTGCACCATATTCAAAAATAACGGTTTGCTGTACATTCGGGCTTATAGAAAGTGCTACGGGACAATTGCGAGCCGTATCTTCTATAAATTTTTTCTCTTCATCAGAATACTGTTTCGGAAACCGAATGATGCAGAAAATCGTTCCAATTCGTTTAGGGTCTGGGTAAGTAGATTTTTTCAAATCGCAAACTGCACCTGTAATATCTATACCTTTCGGTTCTCCCAATACGGCAATCGCCATCAGCATACTTTGCCCAAGAGAAATCCCAAATAAATCCGATGGTGAAAAATATTCGGACGTTCCACCTTCTCGTTTTGGGGCACAAGTAATGATTTCTTCTCCCGATTTTTCGTGTACGGAATTTATTTTGAAATCCCCTAAATATGTAATTTTAGAAGTCATAAGCTATGGGTTTTAAATATTAAAACTAAATTTTTAGTTTAAGTTTTTCACGGATTAATTTTTATATGAAAAGGACATTGTCTGTTTCAGTTCTGGGTGCAAACTTTGTGCTACAGGACAGTTGTGAGCGGTATTTTCTATAAAAGATTTTTCTTCCACCGAAAAATTTCTATCAAAAACAAATTCGCAAACAATCTCTGCAATTCTTCTTGGGTTGGCTTGCATTATTTTGGTAACATTGCAATAAGCACCATCTATATTTATTTTATCTTTCCCAAGAATTGCAATGGTCGTCAATGCACATTCTGCCAGCGATGTTGCACACATATCGGTTGGCGAAAATTTTTCTCCTTTGCCCTGGTTATCGGTTGGTGCATCGCTTTGTATAATTGTTCCGCTTTGCAAGTGGGTTGCCTCGCAACGCAAGTCTCCGGTATAGATTACTTTTGCTGTCATTATTTTAAAATTTAAAAATATCTTTTGCTTTATTCCAAGCCGATTCAAAATTTAGGAGGTTTAGTTTGTGTTCTGCTTTTTCTTTTTGAAGGAAATTAATGACTTGTTCAGTTGGCATATTTCCCACCAAATCGTCTTTTGCCATTGGGCATCCGCCAATTCCTTTTATCGCAGAATCAAATCTTGTGCAACCATTGTCATAGGCTACTTTTAGTTTGGATAAAGAATCTTCGTAGCGATTATGAAAATGAGCACCAAACGCCACCTTTGGGTGTTTTTTAGGAATTTTATCAAAAAGCAGAGCGATGGTTTCTATTGTCGCAACGCCTGTTGTATCGGATAGCATAATGGTTTTTATACCAGCATCCGAAAATCTTTTTGCCCAAAAATCTACATCTTCCCATTTCCACATTTCGCCGTAAGGATTGCCAAACGCCATAGAGAAATAGAGGTTGAGTTCTCGGTTTTCTTCTTCCGCAAGTTTTTGGATTTCAATGATTTGATTAAAAGCCTCCTCTTGGTTTTTATTGGTATTTCTATGCTGAAATGTTTCGGAGATTGAGAAAGGAAATCCCAAAATATCTACGGCACGGTGTTTCAAAGCACGTTCTGCACCACTAATGTTGGCAACGATAACGGAAACTTTAGTTTTAGATTTTGTTTTGTCTATGCTTTCCATTACATCTGCTGTATCTGCCATTTGCGGAATGGCTTTTGGGGAGACAAAACTGCCACAATCCAGCACATCAAAACCTACATCCAACAGCGTATTGATGTAGTCGATTTTTTGTTGGGTAGGTATCAATTCATGCCAACCTTGCATGGCATCTCTGGGGCATTCGGTTAGGAACATTTTTCTTTTTTTAGATTTTTCTCAAATATAATATTTTTTTGCGAA
>JAUNTR010000252.1 GCA_030538575.1 Cruoricaptor ignavus
GCGGTTTTGCCCCCTTAGGGGGACAGGGGGACAGACGCTACACCTACGACGGCAATGGTAATCCAACAGGCTACGAAGAATTTAAGTCTTTCCGAATGATGGTTTGGGACGAGGAAAACCGATTGAGAGGCATTAATGACAATGGATTATTGCACCTCTATACCTACGACCACACAGGCGAGCGAACGCTAAAATCCTCCTCTGAGACTAGCCAAACGATGATCAACGGGGCAACCGCCGCCATAATTACCCACAACGAAGATTATACCGCTTATGTAAGCCCTTATTTTGTAGTACAAAAAGGGCGATTTACGAAGCATTATTTTGAGGGAGCGAGCCGAATATCTAGTAAATTAGGTGAGGGCACTTTTACCCAAAACGGCAAAGGCATAACCGCAGGCGGAATTGATTATTTGAAGCAAACGGGACTCTTAGACGAAGCCCTAAGAAACTATATAAAAGACCTAAACACCCCACCAGGCCCCCCGACCCAGCAGGGCATCTATGCCAGCCCCGAATGGACGGGGCAACCTTACCCAAGTATAGATTGGGAGGCGATTACGCAAAACCAAGAGCCCCCCGAAGGTTGGCCGAGACCGCCGAAGTTTAACGAGCCAGGCGACGTACCTGGCCCACCCGTGCAGTTTGGCGACCCCATTACCCCCGAAACGGTGGAAGCAGGTTTTAACTATATTGATAATGGTGTTCCCGAGAGGAATATCTATTTTTATCACCCTGACCACCTAGGGTCTTCTTCGCATATTACGGATATTAACGGAGACCTAAGCCAACACACAGAATTTATGGCATTTGGCGAGATTTTGTTTGATGAACATAGCACAAGTATAATACAACCATATCTATTTAACGGTAAGGAGTTGGATAGTGAGACAGGTTTGTATTATTATGGTGAGAGGTATTATGACCCGAAAGTAAGCATATTTATAAATGTTGACCCGCTTGTAGAAAAGACTTTACAGTCGTATCAGTATGCAAATAATAATCCTATAATGTTTATAGATCCAACGGGAATGGAAGCTGAAGATATTATCATAGGAAAATCACTAACAGACAATTTTATGACTAATCAGGCTTTCAATACATTTGCTAAAACAAAAGAAGGGATAGCATTTTTGTCAGACTATGAGAAGAAAGGAAATGTTATAGCAGGACATACTTATATGGAAGACGGTAAATACCACAAGCAGGGAATAGACTTGGTTTTTGAGGGGAAAGATATAGGCGGCTCAACAAGAGGTTATACCGAAGCTTCTATGAATGGAGATAGGGCAAATATAATATTTACTATTAACACTAATTCAAAAGTAGGCTCACAGGACGGGAATACATCTGATATGGGTGTATTAGGTCAGCCTTATTCCCAAGCTGGTACGGACATAGCTGTTAAAGGTATTTTGAGTAGAACTATATGAAATCTACCAAAAAAAATATTTTATTATTGAAGTTGTTTAAAGTTTCCTAATCAATATGCAACAGAAGGCTATAAGGTGTAAACTCCTCCAATTGTTTTGCTTGGTTTCGTATCTAATTAATAAAGATTTGAAGCCGTCTAACCAAGCATTCATCCTTTCTATCACAAATCTTCTTTTGTATAATTCTTTATCCAAAATTTCTTCTCTATCTGAGATGGTTCCATTTCTTTTGTTGAAATCAATGTTTCCAATAATTTGGTTTTTAGCACAATAAACTCTTACATTTTCGGAATCAAATCCTGCATCTGCATTTAGGAACAATCCCTCTGTTCCAATAAAATTACTAATTTTGCTCACTTGACTGGTATTCTTTCGCATAGAGAAATTTGTAATTATTCCCCTATAATATATTGAATATAAGTTGTTTATATGAGTTCTTACAGTGCTTTTTTACATTTTTTTTAACCGCTTTTTTTACTTTAAACAAGTTCATTGAAAAAAAAGATATTGTAGGCGTAGAACCAGTTTGTAATATACATTGGGAAATAACCAATGAGGAGAAAAAAATAAACGATTTTACTTGCTATAAAGCGGTCGGCGAATTTCGTGGTCGGGAATATGTAGTTTGGTTTACACCCGAAATCCCTGTTCCCTACGGTCCTTGGAAATTAGGCGGTTTACCGGGATTAATTTTGGAAGCTAAGGATACAGGAAATCATTTTTTCTATACTGTTTCAGAAATTAATATTCCTTATGAAAATACCGAAAATATTGCTTTGGCGAACAATCATATCGCTTCGCAAAAGCATTTGTCTTACAAGGAAGCTGTGGATAAAAAATATGAATTGTATAATGAAATTAGTGCTCGTATAAAAGCATCTATGCCAAAAGATACGAATATTATCAACGAAAAAGGTCATGAACATTACGACCAAGAGCAAAATTTAGACTGCAAGTGAAATTCAAATTTCTTTTTATATTGTAAGATTTTATATAATTTTATTTAATAAATTAAACAAATGTTTAGTGTTTTGATGTTAAATTTTGTATTAAATATTTGTATGTGTTGTTTTTTATTCCTTACTTTACGGATGATAGATAAGATGTGTTAAAAATAAATCTATTGTTATGTTAAAAACAAATTTATTACTCCTCGTATTTTTCTCCGTATTTTCTTTTGCTCAAAATTCGGGAAAAGTGGTTTATAAAGCAACGATTTTCGATTTGCATTTGAATTCGGAGACTGATGAGGTTTTAGAGTTTAATCAAGGCAAAGTTTTGTATTACGAAATTCCTAATAGTAAAGATAAAAAAGCGTCTGCAAAAGATTTATCATTCAAAGTAAAAGAAGATTTTATTTATACTGAAAACGGACAGGTTTACAATTATCTTAATATTGAAAAAAAAGATATTGTAGGTGTAGAACCACTTTGTAATATACATTGGGAAATAACCAATGAGGAGAAAAAAATAAACGATTTTACTTGCTATAAAGCGATGGGCAAATTTCGTGGTCGGGAATATGTTGTTTGGTTTACACCCGAAATTCCTGTTCCTTATGGTCCTTGGAAATTAGGCGGTTTGCCAGGATTAATTTTGGAAGCTGAAGAAACAAATACCAACTTGGAAAACCGATTTGTGTATATTGTTTCAGAGATTAATATTCCTTACGAAAATACCGAAAATATTCCTTTGGCGAAAAATCATATTGCTTCGCAAAAGCATTTGTCTTACAAGGAAGCTGTGGATAAAAAATACAAATTGTATAATGAAATAGGAGCTCGTATAAAAGCATCTATGCCAAAAGGTACTAATATTATCAACGAGAAAGGTCATGAGAAATTTGCACAGGAACAAAACTTAGATTGCGAGTGAAATTCAGATTTCTTTTCATATTGTTTTTTGTAATATATTATGCTAAATGCCAATCTATCAGTGGTTTGGTGGTAAATGATAATGGCGTAAAAATGGCATCGGCATCGGTTTCCGTT
>JAUNTR010000253.1 GCA_030538575.1 Cruoricaptor ignavus
AAAAAAATTGTTGCAAAAAATTCAAAAAAGGGAAACGTTGCAAAAAATGCCCAGGTAGATTGAAAATGGCATAAAAACTATCAGATATAATTTCTGATGAAAAAATACAACGACAACAAAACGAAAAATATTGCTAAAGCGAAAAATAGATAGTTCGGTTTTCGCTCTTTCTCATTTGAAAACTCGGCAGAGTTTGGATTTTTGTTTTCGTATTTTTCTGCTCTATTTTCTGTTGATTTTGTAATTTCAACAATCGTAATTCCTTGCACTACAGTTTTTCTTAGCAAAGTATTTTGTGCGTGCAACAACATTTGGAATTTCCCATCTTTAAATTCTGATATCCTAAACGTTTTTTCTCCAAATGATTTCACCAAACCAAACGGTAGAATTTTAACTACATCTGCATTATTCGCTATCCATTTTATGGTAATTTCTTCGCCTTTTTCTGCCCTTATTTTCGTTGCCGAAAATGTTTTTATCACGGGTGGAACGTGGCTTCTGTACACAGATTGATGCTGCTCCAAATTGCGATGATACACGGCTCTTTGTTCCCCGTCTATCAATGTTTCGTAGGCTTCTTGCACTTCTTGGAAACGCTGGGAGAAAAAAGAATCATTATCATTTTTATCGGGATGATATTTCAAGGAAAGTTTGCGGTAAGCCTTTTTTATCTCCTCTTCCGTAGCATCGGGTTTTACGCCTAAAAAATAATAATAATCCTTCACGTTTTTGTATTAATCGTCTGCAAAAGTAGAAAATTATTTATATTTCCAATCGATTTCTTTCTGAATCTCTTCAAAAGTATAATTTCCAAATTTTATGATTTTTCCTTTTTTATTAATAAAACCATGCTTTTTACATTGGATGGAATAATGCTGACAATCAGCTTCTTCAGGATGTTCTGCCCAAGGTATTTTTTCGCATTCTTCGCCAATAATAGCTTTATTTTTATGAAAAGAACTCACCATCTCGAATTGTGGTTTTATCACAATTTTACCTTTTTTATTAGCAAATCCAATTCTGTTGTTAGCATCTATAATTCTTATTTTATTTTCAATTAACACATCGGGGCTTGGCGTTCCTATTTCCGTATTATAAACTTCAAAAAGTCGGTTTTCATCAATGTTTATTGCCATCCAACCTTTCTCTCCTTTTATATAAAAAACAGTAAAATAACCCAACGAATCTTCATTAAAATTAACTTGATACGAACTATCTAATTTCTTTATAATTTTCCCTTTTTTATCTGCTATATAATAGGTATTGTAATCATCATTTTGATTGATGATTTTGAACTTTTTCGCAGAACCACACGAACATATTATCAGAAAAATCAATAAATATTTCATAACTTTCATCCTTTTAATTAAAACTAAAAGAACATCAAAATATTACATTTAATTATCAATTATTCATTGTTAATTATCCTCACTCCAACCCCAAGGTTTTTCTTTGAACTCGATTGGTTTTTCCAAATCGAAAGTAGCCGTAAATACACGCTCGCTCCCCACTCTACGCAGATTATAGGTAAAAGTTTTTTCGTCCAAAGTTATCCACCAAAGATTAGTAGAAGCATAAGAAATACGTTCTGCAGTTTCCATATCTGCCGGGAACATTTGCAACTTTTCAAAGCCATAATTAGGATTTTGTCCTCCATATTGTGTTACTTTATCTTCACTTCCATCCTCGTGTCTGTGGTCGTGTTTTAGGGTAATGAGTTGCTGTTCATTCTTCGTGAGAACCCAAGTTCTGGATTTGTCTTCTCCTACATAAAACGGCACTCTGATGCGATTTGTTTCACAAGATAACACTTGCATTACCAACCTTTTACCAGTAAAATCATCTCCCTCTCTCGCTCCTGCGGTTACTGTACCTTCGTAAGATTTACCACAATGTTTTTGCAAATTATCCCAAAATTTTTGACTTTCCGTTGGCTGATTTTGAGCGAAAAAAAACGAGCATCCCAACAATGCAATTCCTGAAAATAATGACTTCATAAACTTGTATTTGATTTTTAAAATTTAACTTAAATAAAATATTCCTTAAAGATAAAAAAATATTTACACACTAAACAAAAAAGTATTACATTTGCAGAAATAGGTTTTCCAAAAATATTTTTTTGGATTAAAGGGAATCCGGTGAAAATCCGGAACAGGCCCGCTGCTGTAAGTCTTAACCAACCGAAAGGTTTTACGCAAAAACCACTGTTCTATAAGAGAATGGGAAGGTGCATAAAACCAAAGACAAGTCAGAATACCTGCCTATTTGTGTAACATAATGATAAACTTTCGAGGAATGAAGTTTGCAGATTTCTCCACTTTTTCTTAGTACAAAAACATAAGAAAAGGCTCGGTTTTATGCATTATTTCTCGATTTATAAAACCTGAGCCATGAAGCCTAAAAATATATTTTCTAACCTTGTCCTATTTTCGATTTGTTCGCCCTTGGCTGTTTTTTCTCAGACGAACAAAGACAGTGTGAAAACTAAAGAAATACAGGAAATAATTTTAGGAAATAAAAGAAAAGAAATCGGTATTATATCTTCCCAAAAACTATCGGGTAAGGAATTGGAAAATATGAATAGTGTTTCCGTAGCCGATGCTGTACGCTATTTTTCGGGCATACAACTGAAAGATTACGGTGGTGTTGGTGGAATGAAAACCGTGAATATTCGGGGAATGGGAACCCAGCACGTTGGCGTTTTCTACGACGGAATACAACTTGGCAACGCCCAAAACGGAACGGTAGATTTGGGTAGATTTTCGCTTGATAATCTGGAATCTATCTCGCTTTACAACGGACAAAAAAGCGAAATTCTGCAATCTGCAAAAGATTTTGGTTCTGCGGGAAGCATTTATCTGCAAAGCAAAATTCCAAAATTTACCAAGAATAAAAAAACAAATATCAGTCTAAATTACCGTTCGGGTTCTTTTGGTCTTATAAATCCTTCGTTTTTGTTGGAGCAAAAAATATCCGAAAACATTAGTGCTTCGGCTAGTGCAGAATATGTTGATGCCGATGGCGAATACAAATTCCGACAAAAAACGGCATTGCCCGACGGCAGTTTCGGTTGGGAAAGAAAAGGTACGAGAACCAACGGTGACATTCGTGCATTGAGGGCTGAGGCGGGATTATTCGGAAAAATGAATAACGGCAATTGGCGTCTAAAATCTTATTTCTATGACTCCGACCGAGGAATTCCTGGGGCAGTTACTAAAAATAACGATATTTTTTCGAGCAGACAGTCGGACAGAAATTTCTTTGTACAAGGAAGTTTGGAAAAGCAAATCAGTCCGAAATATAATTTTTTGGTAAATGCCAAATTTGCCGATGATTATACACATTATCTGAATGATAACCCGCAGGGAACACCAATAAAAATAGATAATACTTACAAACAAAAGG
>JAUNTR010000254.1 GCA_030538575.1 Cruoricaptor ignavus
GAAGGCTTCTGCCAACATTGCATCTTCTTCCGCTCCCATTTCCTGCAATTTTTCATTACCTTTGGTTATGTACACTTGGCAAGAAGCACACATTGCCATTCCACCACAAACACCGATAGTCCCATCTTCTGCCAACTCGTAAGAGCGGATGATTTCCATAAGGTTCATAGACATATCCGTAGGAGCTGCAACCTCGTGCAACACACCATCTCTGTCTGTAATTTTGATATTGATGTCGCTCATCTCTCTTTTTTAGTTTATAGATTTCACAACTGCTTTTTCAGCTTCTTTTCTACTTCCATCAAAACCATCTATACCGCTTACCGTAGTGTATTTCAGTACATATTTTTTCCCAGGATTAAGTCTTTGGTAAACGCTTTGGCACATTAATGTTCCTTCGTGAAAACCGCAGAGAATTAATTTTAATTTCCCTGGATAAGTATTGATGTCGCCTATGGCATAAACGCCTTCTATATTGGTTTGATAATCCAAAGCATTGTTTACTTTTATAGCATTTTTTTCGATTTCTAATCCCCAATTAGCAAGTTCGCCAAGTTTTGGTGTTAATCCGAAAAGTGGAATAAAATAATCGGTTTCTATATCCAACTCCTCTCCTTCTTTCTTTATGGTAATGGCTTCTATATGATTTTCGCCTTTTAGTGCGACTACTTCTGCGGGAGTTATCAGATTTATTTTTCCTTGATTTTTCAATGCCTGAACTTTCTCTACGGAATCCAATGCTCCACGAAACTCATTTCTACGATGGACTAAGGTAACTTCGCTCGCCACTTCGGAAAGAAAAATACTCCAATCCAAAGCAGAATCTCCACCACCTGCAATCACGATTTTTTTATCACGGAAAAGTTCTGGGTCTTTCACAAAATATTCCACGCCATGGTCTTCGTATTTTGCTAAATTTTCCAAATCGGGTTTTCTGGGTTCAAAAGTTCCCAATCCACCTGCAATTGCTACGGCTTTTGCTCTGTGTACTGTGCCTTTATTGGTAATTACTTCGAACCACTCGTCATCTATTTTATTTAAAGAAACAGCGGTTTCCGCCAAAGTAAATCCAGGTTGAAACTGCTTAATCTGTTCCATAAGATTATCTACCAATTCGCCCGCATTTACGGATGGATAACCCGGAATATCAAAGATTGGTTTTTTGGGATAAAGCTCTGCCAACTGCCCACCTGGCTGAGGAAGAGCATCTATAATATGACATTTAATTTTCAGCAAACCGGCTTCGAATACGGCAAAAAGCCCAGTAGGTCCTGCACCTATTATTAGTAAATCTGTTGTAATCATTTTATTTTTTTTCTTTATTAAAGAATAATGGTTTAATTTTTAAAAGTCCACAAATTTACAAAAAATAAAAGAACATTGGATGGGAACGTCATTTAAGTTCAAGGTTTAAAATTAATGAAGTTTTGCTTATCGGCTCTTTATTTTTTATCTTTGCGAAATGGAACTACAATATTTGGTTAGAGAGCCTGAAAATATCTCTGCAAACACGCCTATTTTATTTTTGTTGCATGGCTATGCGAGTAACGAGGAGGATTTGTTTTCCTTCACGCCCAATCTGCCAAAAGATTGGATTGTTGTGAGTTTCCGAGCACCAAGAAATACACAATTCGAGGGTTATTCTTGGTATGATATTGATTTCATAAATTCCGAAAAATTCATCAATACCGAACAGGCTGTAGAATCGCTGAACACTATTTTGAAAAATATTGTCGAAATAAAAAACAGATACCAACTAACCGATAGCCCAACGCATATTTGTGGTTTCAGCCAAGGTGGGATTTTGTGCTATGCTTTGGCTCTTAAAAATCCACAATTATTTACCAAAGTGGCTTGCCTTAGTTGTTATCCAGAAGATAAAATCTTGACTGATATTAATAAAGATAAAAAGAAATTGCAACACCTTCGTTTCTTTGTTTCTCATGGTACAGATGATGCGGTAATCCCTTTGGATTGGGGCAGAAAAGCTGCTGATTTGCTTTACGATTTGGGTTGCTTTTTCTCCTTCCGAGAATATATGAGCGGACACGGTGTGAATCAAAAAAATTATCTAGATTTGATGAATTTCTTTGAGAAATAAAAAAGCAAAACCTTCAAGATTTTAGAAACCTTGAAGGTTTGAGGAATTATCTATCTTAATTATCGTAAGAATTAGGATATTTTTCTTTGATATCTTGTACCGTTCCTAGAACTTTTTCCTTTAATGAATTTTGATAATTCTGTAATTTTTCGGCAACAATTTCATCCGATGTTCCGATAATTTTAGTTGCTAAAATCCCTGCATTTGTTGCACCATTTAGTGCCACAGTTGCTACGGGAATGCCCGATGGCATTTGCAAAATAGATAAAACGGAATCCCAACCATCTATAGAATTGGAGGACAAAATAGGAACACCGATTACGGGCAAAGTTGTACAACTTGCTACCATTCCCGGGAGATGTGCTGCACCGCCTGCTCCTGCGATAATTACTTTCAGCCCTCGTTCTTTTGCTGTTTGTGCATAGTGGAACATTCGCTCGGGCGTTCTATGTGCAGAAACTACCGTAAGCTCGAAAGGGATTTCCATAGATTCTAAAAAATCTGCTGCCTGTTGCATAATTGCCAAATCGCTTTGGCTACCCATAATAATGCCGACCATTTTTATTTTTTTGTTTTAGATTAATAAATTTTAGGATTCCAGTTTTCAGGAATTTTAGGTTGTATATCGTATTTTACAAAATAGTTTTCTATCTCTGCCATAATGTCTTCGTAGGGTTCGCTGGCAATTCTTTCGTAAGGAATTTTATAACCAAGATATACAATTTTTCTTTTGAAATCGCCTGCCCCAATAACGATTGGCACTTTTGCAGCCAATGCCATATGATAGAAACCTTTTCGCCATTTCGGCACCCAACTTCTTGTACCTTCGGGAGTTATCACAAGGCTAAAATCTTCTTTTTCAAATTGCTTGGCGACAAAATTTACCAAATCGTTTTTCTGAGAGCGATTAATCCCAATCCCTCCAATGGCTTTTACAAGACCACCGTACCAAGCTTTGGTATGTTGATCTTTAATAATGATTTTCAAAGGTTTACCGAGTTTCCAATAAGCAAAGTTGCCAAGCATATATTCGGCATTGTGCGTATGCGGAGCAACCGCCAAAATACAGCGATCCAAATTATCTACATCGCCTTGCAAAACCACCTTCCAACCGATGATTTTCAGTATAAGTGTTCCTAATAGTTTTTTCATTTATTAATTTCGATATTTTTCTTTATTTTTTTTAATAGTTTTTTCACTCTTTCAATCTTCTTTATCAATGCTTTTCCCTCATCAAAAAAAAGAGCATAACCAAAACTTGTTGGTTATACTCTACAAATATATTGAATA
>JAUNTR010000255.1 GCA_030538575.1 Cruoricaptor ignavus
TGTTTTCTATAATCTTCCCTGTGAAAGACACCGCTTTTACAGGTCTGGAAAAATCATCGTAAGTGATGCTGTTATACCCCTTGTCCATTCCGTTCTCATCATAAGGCTCATACTCTCTAATTTTTCTACCAAGAGCATCGTACCATATTGTTTTTGAGATATAAGTTCCCGAAGCAAAACCTTTGGTTGTCGTTTTATAAGTTTGCCCGAGTTTATTGGTATAAGTAATGTTTGTATCTCCATTGGGTGTATTTTCGGTGATTTTAGCATCACCATTGTTTAGTTTTTCATAGAGAAAAGCAGTGGTTCCGCTAAGGTTGTGTTTGGTGGTTAATGTTTTACCCCAAGCATCGTAAGTGTTGGTAATTGTGTTGCCAAAAGCATCAGTTTGGGTAAGAGCTTGTCCCCAATCATTATAGGTGATTTTAGTTTCTAAATTTAGGCTTCCTGAGATTTCATTTTTCTTGATGACGAAACGCCCTTTGCCCTCATATTCTGCTTTGCTGGTTTGGCTTTGACTGTCGATACTGTTGGTCAGTTGCTTTTGGATGATATTCCCAAAACCGTCGTAAGTGTAGGTTTCCCTAATCCAACCGCTGTTGTTTCTGTTCCAACTGGTTTTGGTTTTAAGCAGGTTATTCTCATAAACATAGTCTTCTTTCGCTCCTTTGCTGTCGCCATAGGCGGTCATCAGTTCGGTTTTGGATTTTGGTCTTCCTACGTGGTAATTGTTTCCAACGCCTGTAAGGTTGGGCGGATAATATTCCAAAGTAGTGGTAGAAGTTGCAAAATTATCATTGATGTTAGAAACGGTTTTTGTAGGCAGATACAAATCGTTGTAAGTGATGGTATCTACGGATTTTATATCTTTCTGAAAATCTTTACTCGTGGAAGTTATAGGCACCATTGCGGTGATGGCTCGTGCTTTTTCGGATGGATTGATGGTTGATTTTTTCACACCATCTACAAAATAATCGGTTTTATAATCCGTAAGTTTTACCGAAAGCAATTGCGTATTGGAAAGTGAAATATTGGTTGGAAATATCGCAGATTCAGAGTTTGTTTTTATGCTCCATTCTTTTATCGGTACGCCTTCTCTTAGAGGGTCTATTTCTGCACCGCTCCAAATTTTGGTATTCTCAAAACCATCGGCATACCAAGATGAGCGTGCGGTTTGCCGAAAACCTATCATCCCTTTCCCGTGCAAATGCGTTACCAAACCTCGGTAACGGAAGTCTTGTTTTCTTATCGTATTTATTCCGTTTACAGGGATGGTTTGCCTTAGTTGGGAAACAACGTAGGATTGTGAAAGCTTATCTAACTCTACAAATGGATATAGTTCTTTTTTGACAGGTCTATATAGATGAGGATTTACTTTTGGGTCGGCTTCTCTGTACTCTATCTCTGTTTTCAGACTGCCTTGAGTGATGAGAATTGGTTTCTTTCCTTGAGCTAAATCATAGTGGTGATAACTTATAATCTTTCTATCATTTCTATTTAATAAAGATTTCGAAATAAAAAGGATTTTGGAGTTATTATTATTCACTCTGAAATTTCCATACAAAGGATACATTGAATTTCCTCCTTTAAGGTTTGTAAAAACCTTAGATATTTTATACGACCATTTAAACTTTGAATCGTTAGGGTTGTATTGAAATTCTGAATATTTGTTAAGTATTAAATTACTAAAACCATTTTTTTGATTATTGTACCCAGCATAAAAATCAAAAAAATCAGATTTTCCGTCATTATCAATATCTACCATTCCGGGATAAGAATAATCCTGATAGGTGTTTGAAGGATTTTCATTTTTATAAAATGGGGAAAACCCTTGACAAAATTCCGATAATGAAGAGCCTGTATTCAAATATATAGCCCATCCAGAATAATATAAAGAACTTTGATTATTTTTATGCAATGGTACTAAAATTTCGATATTTCCATCTCCATTTAAATCTCCAAACATCACATGGTCGGTAAGCCCCTTTATAGTATATGTGTTTTTAAGGTTTAGGTAATAAAAGCCTTTATGAACTCTTTTAAGGGAATACTGATAGATGCTATTTAAAGGAGTGGAAACAGTTTGTTGTGCCACCTCTCCTGTGCCACCTTGCTTTGTATGAAAATTTACATTTGTGGTCGTATTCTTTTTCTCTAAAAATAATATGTCTTGAGTACCGTCATTATCAAAATCCATTATAGTTGTTTTACTGAGAATATCTTTTGACGTTGGGTTATTTAAAAAATAGGCTGTATCATCTTTTATTGCATCATCATCAATTATGATATACCTGTATCCTAGGTCATTGCAAGACCAATTATGAGGAGGATTCTGACTTCTAAAGCATTTAGCATCCTTTATAGTAAGTATAAGTTCAGAAAGCCCATCAGAGTTTATATCAGACTCTTTTGTAGTTATTAATTGAGAAAAGTTTGAAATTCCATAATTTCCAGGTGTGGAATAAGGAGGGTAATAAGAGTCTTTAAATTGAAATGCTGTAGCAGGAATAGTTTTTGTATATTCTACTATCAAGGGATCATCGTATGTGTTCAAAATCGATGAATCACTTTTTATAGAATAATATGTTAATGTAATATTTCCAGTTGTGTAGTCATTAATGTAGGATGAAGTAGCATGTACTAGACCTTGCTTATGCTCTAAATGATTATTCGCATTTTTTATATTAAAAGTCAGGAATGAGCCTAATTGAAATTTTGAAATTGCCCCTAGATAAACAAATGAAGGGGATGAATCATTTATAGCATCGAAATATATATAATAACCTTCAGGTTTATTTCCCTGAGTAGATTGTTTTACAATAAAATCTATATACCCATCACCATTATAATCCCCAGTAGTTATAATATCATCAAAATCACTAAATGGTTTTTCTTCAATGGTAGTAACTAAATCTGTATAATTAAAAGTAATAGGATTACTTGCTTCATTTTTAGAATTGTATTCTATAACTGATTTCAAAAAATGGTAGTCTATTTTTTTTGTGAAGCCATTGTCAAATACTGTAGAATCTTCATAATTAATAACATATTTTTTAAACTGTACTTCGGTATTTTCAGTGTTTGTTTTAACTAAAATTTCTTTCAGCAATTTTTCCTGAATAAGTTGAATCCCTTTTAAATATAATGTTTCATTTAGTGTTCTCCTTATATAGCCAAAACTAATCCTGTTAAAATGTGGTTTTCCCAAATCCTCATTCCCGCCCCATTCTATAGATGTAATAGCGGAAACATTATGATTCTGAGAGTAATAATAGGAAATGTAATTCCCTTGTGTATCTTTCCATTTTACGATATTATATTCTATCAGAGTACGTGCTGTACTTGTACCCGAAGATATCGCACCATACCAAGCTTGTGAACC
>JAUNTR010000010.1 GCA_030538575.1 Cruoricaptor ignavus
ATTGTACTGCTTTATTAATTTGTAGTACTACATTGTACGACTTATGAAAATATCATTATATCAAAGGAAATTAAAGGATGGAAAGATTAGTCTTTTTATTCAGTATTATCGTGGCTCAGAAACGAATGCCGAAGGAAAAAGAAGACACTTGCGAGATTTTGAAAATTTACAAATTTATCTTTATTCAGACCCAAAAACTCCGCAAGAAAAAAAAGAAAATAAACAAAATTTAGACTTAGCAGAGCAAATTATTTCCATTAAAAAGGCAGAATATGCACAAGGAAAGTTTGGGATTAAAAATAAGACTAAAGCCAAGCGGACTTTTTTAGGTTATTTTTCTGATTTGGTAGAGGAAAAAGAGAGTAAAACTTCTACGAATAATTACGGGAATTGGCATTCTACTTTTGTTCATCTTAAAAATGTTGTTTCTCCGAATTTAACATTTGATGAAATAGATGAAAATTTCATTAAATTAATTCGTGATTATTTTGATAACAAGGCTTTTACTAAAAGTAATTTGCCGATTTCTCAGAACTCTAAATATTCTTATTTCAACAAATTTAAAGCATCGTTGAGGAAAGCTTTTGAAGATGGGTATTTATCTATTAATTATGCTCAAAGAGTGAAATCTTTTGGACAAGCAGAAAGTCAGCGAGAGTATCTTACTTTTGAGGAATTACAATCTTTATCTAAAACTTATTGTAAATATGAGGTTCTGAAAAGAGCTTTTTTATTTTCGTGTCTTACAGGGCTTCGTTGGTCGGATATTAATACACTTACTTGGTCGGAAGTGCGAGATGAAGGAGATGTAAGTCGTGTGAATTTTCGTCAAGAAAAAACTGAAAGTGTAGAGTATTTGTATATTTCTCAACAAGCGAGGTGTCTTTTGGGAGAAAGAAAATCGCCTATGGATAGGGTTTTTACAGGTCTAAAATATGGTATGGTCTATAATACTGAAATCCTGCGTTGGTGCAATCGTGCGGGAGTGATGAAGCATATTACATTCCATTCAGCGAGGCATACTAATGCGGTATTATTGCTTGAAAATGGAGCAGATATTTATACGGTTTCCAAAAGACTTGGACATCGTGAAATACGCACAACTACTATCTATGCAAAAATTGTAGATGAAAAAATGAAAGAAGCAAGCGAAATAATCCCCGAACTAATAATAGAATTGTAATGAATAATATAGAACCATTTATTGTAGCCTCTTTTGCAGGTATTTTAATATATTTTGCTAAAAATAATAAAAATATTCATACGAAAGTTATAATAATGTTGTTGTTGTTTTCTTTGTTAATAATACATTTTGTAGATTATATGTATCGAGAAGGAGCCTCTTTTATCGGGATTTTTATCGGGATTTTACCAGTTATATTATTTATGATATGGATTAGAGAAGTTTCCCATATTCATTTGGTTGAACAAGAAAAGCAATTTACTTTGAATGCTACGGATAAACAAAAACAAGATTTTTTCATTAAAATGGAAGAAGTATCTACCATTGAAAATCCAAATATTTTACAAAAGGAAAATATATTTATAGAAGTGTGTTCTGATGAAATTGGTAAAGTATCAGAAATATTGGTGAAAGAAAAAATAATAATTCCAATAAAAGATAATTTAGATGAAAATTCTAAACTGGAATTAGGAAAAAGTTTTTTACAAGATTTTTTAGAAAGTAAAGTCAATAATGATAAAGTTTATTGGGCTGAAAAATATAATAATAAATTATCTTACACTCATTTGATTTGCTTGTACTATATCTTATTAAAGGAAGATAATAGAAATATAGATTGTATTATTCGGCATATAAAAAAATCTAAATTTTTATTTGAGACAAAAGATAAAAATTTCAACAAAGTTTATAATGAATTGAATGAACGGAGTTTTAGAAATGCCTATAATAATTTTGATATTAATAGGTTGAATACCAATCAAAATGAAGTGTTTAATAAACTGAATCCTTTTGTAAAATAGATATGTTTAGTTATGTTATATATAACAGTTCTTAGTTTTTATGTTTTTCTTTGTACAGTTTTGCAGGACAAAAAATAGCAAAATTATGACAAGCGAAAACATCCTAATTATTGAAAAATTAAACCGAATAGAAAAATATATGTTCGGTATGAAAGAAGTTTTAAATGTAGAAGAATTATCAGATTACACAGGATTTAAAAAATCTTATATATATAAATTGGTTCACTCTAATAGTATTCCTTTTTCTAAACCAAGTGGGAAAATTTTATTTTTTGACCGAAAAAAGATAGATAGATGGCTATTGAGTAATAGTTTCAAATCCACGGAAGAAATCCATAACGAAGCCATAGAGTTTTCTTTTAGAAAAAAATAAAAGCGTAACGGACGAGGTTACGCTAAAGAACTATTCACCTTTAAAAAAGCAAAAGGCAGTGCAAAGATAAGATAAAAAATACTGCTTTTTATTAAAATATTAGATTAATGGAAAAATCGGTGTTGTATTTATCAGAAAGCAATTCTGTAACGATTTTTGATAGGGTAATAACTTATCTTAATGCCAAATATCATTTAAGGTTTAATAATATCTCTTTGGAATATGAGATAAAACCAATAGCCGAAAAAATATGGTCAGAACTCAATCTGAACTCTCTGCTGATAGAATTAATACAATCGGGAATAGAGATAAGTATTGCTAAATTGGAGATTTTGATAAGGAGTCATTTGATAGAAAATTATGACCCTATCAAATATTATTTTGAATCAATAAATGAGTGGGATAGAGAAAATCATATTCAACAGTTAGCAAAATATATTAAAACAACTGATGATGAGGCTTTTGCTTATCATTTAGAAAAGTGGCTAACGAGAGCAGTACTTTGTGCATTAGAAGAAGAAAAGGTAAATAAGCAAGCATTCATACTTACCAGTTCGGTTCAGAATTTAGGGAAAACATCTTTTCTGAGGTTTTTAATCCCTCAATCGCTAAAAAAATATTACTCTGAAAATATATCTGTGGATAAAGATGGTCAAATAGCATTGTGTAAAAACCTTATACTCAATGCGGATGAACTTAGTGTTTTTTCTAAGACAGATATTAATTCGCTAAAATCCTTTATTTCTAAAAGTAGTGTTAATGTAAGACTTCCTTATGGTAGAAAATCAAGTTATATGGAAAGGCGATGTTCGTTTGTGGGTTCTACCAACAAAACAGATTTTTTAACCGATGAAACTGGTTCAGTAAGATGGTTAATATTTGAAGTTTTTGATATTGATTTTACTTACTCTTCACAAATAGAGATAGATAAAGTTTGGTCTCAAGCCTACTACAATGCTTATTATAGGAGAAATTATAATCCAGACCTAACTCCAAAGGATATTGCAGAAAATGAAAAACGGAATGAAAGATTTTCGCAAATCACAATGGAGCAAGAGGTGGTATCTGCTTATTTTGAAAAATCCGAAAGCCCTAATGATTTTCTTACAGCCACAGATATTGTGGTCGCAATGAATAGTGCATTAGGTATAAAGTTAAATAATGTAAGAGTAGGGAAAGCACTTTCTAAATTAAAAATAGAGAGAATTAAGCATTGCAAAAATCAAATTTATGGGTATCTTTTAAAAAGAAAACTTTAAAACAAGTTTTTACTTACCTACTTACCTAAAATGATGTAACATTTTAATTATTAGGGTTTTATTTTAGGTAAGATGTTTTAAAATTAAGTTACCTAATCTTACCTAAATACAGATTTTAGGTAAGATTAGGTAAGTATGATTTTTAAATTTAACTAATTGATTTTCAATGTTTAGGTAAGTAGGTAAGTAGATTTTGAATTTTTGTAGTAAGCGTATAAAAAAAGTTATGAAAGAATTGATTAAAAAGATTTGGATAGAAAACGAAAAAGAACCATTCGGAGCAAATGTTATAGCATTTTATTTTTTTCTTCTGCATCTATGGTTAGATAATAAAAAACAGAAATTTGAATTATCCGATTATAAGGCTGCAATTCATTTGAAATTAGCTCGACAAACCATTAATACGGCTAAAAATAAATTGCAAAAGCGTGGATTAATCGTCTGTTCTGCAAAAAGAGGTTTTGCTACGGCTTACAAAATATTATCAGATTATAATTTGAAAGAGGAAGAATTGGTTTTGCCTGTAAAAACTAAAACTTTATCACCAAAAGAACAATTACCCATAATTCCAAAGGAAAAGAAGAAAGAAACTGTTATCTCAGTTGAAGTCCCACAACAAGGAATAAAACCGTCTGTTGCAGAAGAAAAAGTAATTGAGAAACCTCAATCGCAAATTAATGGATTGATAATTCCGACGGTTGATGAGTTTTTTCATTTTGCACGAAAACAAGAAATCTATATTCCATCCAAAGAATTAGATTATAAAATAAAAGCAAAATATGATGATTGGAAATCCAAAGATTGGAAAAATAATTTAGGAAGACCGATTACGAACTGGCAGGTTACGCTAAGAAATAGTTTGCCCTATATGTTGTCCACGAAAAATAATGATATAAATCTGAACGAGATACCAACCATTCGAAGACCAAAAGAGGCTTATGATGAATAATAATAAATCAATGAGTGAAAATATAAAAATTACAACGATATATTAATTTTTAGTAACCTAAAATAAACTAGTCTAAAATATTGAAAAAAAAGATTTTAACTATTTATTTTAACATTTCATAAACTAGCCTAAAATATTATTACCATAGAACTCTAAAAATCTATTTTACAAAAAATGTATATTGATAATCAGACAGATAAAGAGTTATATGATGAAATTGATATTTTATCATATAACTCTATGTTTTTTATTGCAAGATGTGTCTTTGTATATACAAATATTTTAGGCTACTCCCAAAAACAATCTTTGCCTTTTTTCAAAAGGATATGAAAATTCGGAACTCATTTTCTCGGAAAGTAAACAAATTGTACTCTTCCCCAAGAATAGGAATGGTTAAAAATATAGTTACTAAATTTGGAAGAGATGAGAGATAATAAATATGGTGGTATGGAAGCCTATCAGTTAGCAGAGCCTAAGGAACTCAAGAAGCTACTCTCTCAATACAAAAACATAGATTTTATAAATCACTATATTGAAAGTCATACATCCCTGTTTCTTGCAGTTCTTTTCCGTTATTTGTACTTATAAAAATTATTAATCATACTTGTATTATTATAGTCTTGGTGTTTTAATCCAAAAGGGTAATAGTTGTTTTCTTCTAATATCAATGGTAATCGGGTATATAAAAACGAGCGTTCAAATCGTACCAACCCGTCTCTTGCAATTCTTCCCCTAAGAACTTGTACTTATAAAAATTATTAATCATACTTGTATTATTATGACCTTGGTGTTTTAACCCAAAAGGGTAGTAGTTGTTTTCTTGCAAAATTTTTACTGTATTGTTTTCCCTATGATAACTTAGTCGTACACTCCCCAAATGGTCTAAGTAATTGTAAATATAAGATTTTTTATCCTTCAGAAGTTGGAATAAATTGTAGTGTTGTGGTTATTCCTACCGTTTCATACTGAAAACCATCCAAGTAATCCGTGGTTTTGGTACCGTAGGTTTTCCTTTACAGGCACAAGCGAGAGGCTTGCGCCAGCGGGTGGGACTTTTCATTATTATTCGTAAACGCTGATTCGTTCTAAACCATATTTCTGATAATTGGTATTGTAATCCCTTATTTCATCGGCTGTTTTTAAGTTTTTAAAAATAACTTCTATATCCTTAAAGATAATTGTGGGCATACTTGCATCACAGTCACAGGCGTACAATCTTAAGATATTATTTTCAATTTTATAGACTACCTCATTGGTATAGAAAATATAATCTTTTTCCTTATCTGGAATAGTTATCGGATTTTCAGAAAATACTATTTCTTCGTGATTGCCAGCAACTCCCCAAACTTTTGCTCTGATATATATATTCTTTCCGTTTGCAAATGTTAGGATTTCTTTCCTTTCTCTTGTTTCCAAAATGTTTGCTTTGGACACGTCATAGTAAATTTTAATGCCCACAACAATTAGTGCAAGAACAACAAACACAAGTAATAACAAGAGTATTTTTTTTAGGATTTTCATTTCACTTTACTTTTTCTGTCCAAAATTCCAACCTGCCTTACTCATTCTGTATTGATAATTAACTTCCCCCCACATAGGTGCTACAAATTTGCTTTTATCAGAACTTCTATATGTACCAAGCGTAACAATATCAACCTTTTGCCCGAAACTCAATCTCTTTCCGTGGCTTTCTTCTATGTGTAAAGCCCCTGCCAATTTTTGGAACGTTGTAAAAGATATACCCCCCCCCTAGATAAGTGCCATTTTCCGCATTATATCCTGCCAGGAAATTTCCTGCTGAACGTGAAGTGGCGTACTTGCCATTTAATAATCCTCCGACATTAGCATAAGGCACTTTGATATCGAAAATACCACCTCCTGCTGATGCCGAAGCGATTTCCATTAAATTCATACCTTTTGCCTTTTCGTGCATTTCGGCAATTACAGGGTCAAATGATTTACCAACTTGAACCGTTGTTTTAGTCATTGCTTTACCACTTTCAGGACTTACAAACTCATCCCAATGCTCTGTTTCACCTATTTTTGTTCCACCACTTGACGTTCCCATTTTTTCTGCTCGTCTTGATAATTGATATTCAGTTACAGAACCTCCGTCCGCATTTTTTCCGTGCTGATATACTCCGTTATCTCCGTCATTAAATACAGCGACAACTTTTCCATTTTCATCTAAATGGGTTGATGGTGGTATTACATCAACTGCCATTCTTCCGTCAGGGTCTATAAAATAAATAGGATTATTAAAAGCATAATTATATGGACTGTAGCGTCTCATTTTTTCCGCCAACGGATCCACGACGCCCCATCTACCAATATCTGGCATATAGAACCTTGCACCGTAGTCGTACATTCCTATTTCTTGTAATTCTTTGAAGTTAAACAAATACGGCATAATATATTATTTCTTTTACTCATATTGTATATGCATTTTCTTTTCTAAATTGTACGGTATTTAGTCTCCAATTTCTTCTATTTTTGTTCCGTTTGGAGTATGGTATTCTTTTTTTATATATGCTTTGATACGAGGCTTAACTATAAAATTAGGAGATTTTTCAATAACTGATTTTTTTTTATTGATTATTACACTTTTTAAAATGTCATTAGTAATAATGGTATCATTGAAAATCTCACTAACATTATGATAGTCTGTTTTATAATAAACAATTAATTGCTCATTTGGTGTAAGTTTTTTTTTATTTTTTAGGCTGTCGCTCATGATTGACATAACATAATTAGTATTATTAATTATAATCCGAAGACTATCAATATCACTAATGCTAAATGGTATATTTTTATTACTATTATTGATTACAAAAATTTTTGGATTAATTGAAACATCATATTTTTTTCCGTTGTATTTTTCAGAGTTATAGATTATTTTAATTTCATCTGTTTGAACTTTTATTTGTTTACAGGAAGAAATTGATATAACGGTCAATAATAGTAAAAGTAATTCACTTGCTTTCATAATAATTTTTATTTTCTATTATATGTTCCTTAAATTCCTTGGTAGTTTTTGGATAAAATTGAGTTTGTTCTTGTTTTTTATAGGTCTGTAATTCTGTATCGTTTGGATTTTTTTGATGATTATTTTCGTGTTGTAAAACAGACATGAAATTATACTTATCTCCTAATAAGGAATTTAATTTACCATTTGTAAGGTCTATTGTGATATTTCTATTTTTAGAAATGTGCATTATAGGGATTATAAGAGAACCATCTATATATTGCATAGCATGAGTTCCTCCATTTGTAGAAGACTTTCCCCAAGTGTCTAATTTTCCTCCTTTGAAGTTCATATCAAAAACATTATATGTCGATATCTTACCATTTAAAAAACTTGATTTGCTAATTCCTGCTTCAGAAGCATAGTGCATAGTTATGTTATTCAGCATGTTAATATTTTGTGAAGTGCTAAAATCAACATCTGTAATTTGTTTTGAAAGCCAAGGAACATTAACTACTTTACCATTAATTGGATTTTGAAAATCAATAACAATATTATTTGTCTTTTTATTATCAGTATATAAAAACTTACCAAACTGATTAAAATGGTCATCAGGAGGAATCGCCATTCTGCCGTCAGGATCTATGTATCTAATAGGATTATTAAAAGCGTAGTTGTAAGGACTATGACGGCGCATTTTTTCGGATAGAGGATCAATCACTCCCCACCGTCCTATATCTGGCATATAGAACCTTACCCCGTAGTCATACATATTAGTTATCAAATGGTATTCTTTATTATTGTATTTATATTGGTAGCTTCCGTTAGAAGTTCTCGTATCATTATATCCTTTATGTACTAGCCCAAACGGATAGTAATTGTTTTCTTCTAAAATTTTAGCAACACCATTCTCTAGTGTATAGCTTAATCTGTTATTTCCCAAATGGTCTAAATAATTGTAAATATAAGATTTTTTTATGAAATCGTAATATCCCTCAGAAGTTGGAAAAAATTGCAATACGCTATTCTGATATTGGAAACCGTCCAAATAATCTGTTATCTTATTCGCTCCAAAACTTTTATTTACTTTCGTGCCGTCTGCTCTGTAAAGATAATTAATTTGCCCTTGATTAGTATTTAAAATTCGGAGAAAATTGAGAAAATTACATGATTTCATGATGAAATTTAAAGACTTCTTTAATAAAAATGTAGCCGTTTTATAAAATTCTAAACCCTCGCTTTTATGAAGGTTATTTTATTATTTTCAATTTTCATTTTTTTATGATCCTAAGATGAATGAATGTTTTTTCTACATGCCTCATCTCCTAAAAATAAAGCTGAGATTTCTAAAACAGATTTATCTATATTGATGATCTCTTCTAAAGAAATCACTCTAAAATCTTCATCTTTTAAATTGGAATCTTTGCCAGAAAACTGCCAACTTCCATCATCTTCATGATGAAAAACGTATAATATGGGTGAATTATCTTCTAATACATATTTTGTTGTAATCACGGCTGTATCTAAATCTTCTCTAAATTTTTTTCATTTTTATCGATTTCCTTTTCCTAAGTTTTTTTCTTTAGATATTACCCTTAAATTTTCATTACTGTTAGATCCGCCTTTAGACAGAGAGCTCCTTTGTTATATCCAAAAATAATTTTATTAAAACTTCAAGTTTTAAAGGGTCTCCAACAGCCTTGAATATAGAATTTTCTACAGAATATCCATACCAATCATCTTCACTATTTTCAAATAATTGGTAACTTGATGAAATATCTTCCCAATGTGTATCTATTAAATCAATTTCAATGCACCATCCTGGATTATCTACTGTGTAAATTCTTACACCATATTCGTGTTCCCAATCATCATTGCATTGATTCTTATACCAATTTTGTAACTCTTGTAAATAGTCCATCAGTTAAATCTTTTATTTCTTGGAAGTTCATCATTTGTTGGTTTTCTTGTATTTCCGCTTTTGTCCTGAACGTGAGGAGTAGTTACACTTTGCCCTGATTTTTTATCTATATGAGGACTTCCACTTGAACCGTCTGGCTTACCTCCATCAAATCTTTTTGTAGGATTAAAATGTCCTGTCTTTGTCTTTTCATAAGTTTCGTACTTATAGATGTTTCCGTTTTTGTCGCGACTAAAACTTGAATGGTCTCCAGCAGCCTCTTTATTTGGCGTAAGTTTATTAGACATTTTTCCTCCCGCCTTATGAATGAGTGCTACTGCTGTGAGACTTTCAATATGCTCCATTTTTACGCCGTTTCTTTCAGCGTCCCTAATGGAAGTCTCCATATCGCGGTCTCCTTCCTGCACCATTTGTCCTGCTGTCTTTCCTTCCATCGCGTCATTCCAAGAGGATGCGACACCGTTGTATATAGAGCCTAAAGTATTCACTACAAAGATTCCCGCCTTTTCCGTTGCATTACCTTTGTATTCGCTTCGTTGTGCATAAGGAAGTTTTACATTGTGCGCACCTAATGTCAATACAGGTTTTCCGCCGTATTTATTTTCATTTAGGTACCAAGGCAAACCCTTCTCTAAACCTTCAAGTTCTACAAAGGCAATAACTTGATTTTCTGCAAAATTGTAAGGGGATTGATATGAATAGTCCTCTGCAAGCATATCAATATTAAAAAACCTTCCTACATCAGGCATATAGTTTCGCCACTTAAATGAATAGAAGCCAGTTTCTTGTAATTCTTGTCCTTGGTATTTGTAGCTGTAAGCAGGATTACTTAAGTTAAAGTTATACCCTTCGTGCTTCAACCCGAAAGGATAGTAGTTATTTTCTTCCAGAACTTCTGTGCTATTGCCATTATTTCGGAAGTAACTTACCCTCACATTTCCCAAATGGTCTAAATAATTGTAAATATAAGATTTTTTTATGAAATCATAATAACCTTCCAAAGTTGGTACGAATTGTAATACGCTATTCTGATATTGGAAACCGTCCAAATAATCTATTATCTTATTCGCTCCAAAATTTTTATTTACTTTCGTGCCATCTGCTCTGTAAATATAAGATGTATTCCCTTGTGCAGCCGTAATTATTCGGGGCAAATTTAGGTAATTATATTTAATATTTTCTGCTTCTTTATCCAAATGGCTAGATTTGGCTATTTGAATGAACTATTTTTCTTCACAAATTTTATATTATATGGGTCAGTAATAATAAAAATACTTCCCTCTTCATTACCCCTTTCAGGATTATAATAAACCGTTTCATTGTTTGAGATTACTTTAACAACATCTCCTTTCTTTCTATCAACAGAAACAGTACAATATATTTCAGCAATATCTCCCTTAATTTTATAAGGGTATATTCCTGTTTCTATCTTTTTATCAAAATCTAGAGTATTACTTTTGATTACTTTTAATTGAATAATTCCAAAGGAATGATTATTAGATCGTTCAAAATTCGTTACATAACCTTCAAATTCCACATTATTATAAAGATAAATCTGTGACTCCTTCATTTGGGAGTTTGAAACTTTATTGTAATAAATTAGTATTAGAACAAGAAAAATGAATAAAATTATATATCTTAAATATTTTAGCATTATCTGATGTTTCTATTTTGTTTAATCTTTTCTAATGTTCCTGTTGCTAGTGCAGAAGTTATTGGACTTACAGCATTTGTAACTCGGTCTACCATACTTCTTTGAGAAGTAGGTCTTACATCATTAATTAACCAAGTTTTTGATAATGTAGCATTTGCTGATCCCAAGTTTGCTCCCGCTCCAACACCAATACTAACACCTAATGAAACTCCTTTCCAACCAAGCTGTTTGCCAGAACCTGAAAACATATTTACATTAACTCCTCCCCCTGCAATAAATTTAGCATCTACAGATACCCCTACTGATGATGTAATTCCCGCATAATTAGTAGGGTCGATTTTATCTTTTGAGGTGTTATAAGCTATAGAAATGCTACCACCAACTGAAGCAGATGCAGAAAATTGAGCCCCTACAGAAAGTTGCTCATGTACCCCCGCATATACATAATTGTATCCAGAATATTTACTATTCGTAAATTGGACAACAGACAGCTCTACGCCTCCTGATCCACCAACTCCTGCTGTAGCACTTAAATCTCCTTGAACAGTATATCCAACTGCAAATCTATCAAGATCCACATTTCCAATGCCAACATCTAAAGTTGCATTATTTTTAAGTGCAAAAGGAACATTGTAAACTTTATCTTCTCCAGCAGTAACTACTCGCCATTCTTTCTTATCCGTTCCCCGAATAATAATATCATCATTATCAACTTCCCTTCTACCATCTGGATCGATAAATCTTAGTGGATTGTTATAAGCATAACGATAAGGCGTCCACTTCCTGTCTTTTTCCGCCAGCGGATCCACCACACCCCATCTGCCAATATCCGGCATATAGAACCTTACCCCGTAGTCATACATATTAGTTATCAAATGGTATTCTTTATTATTGTATTTATATTGGTAGCTTCCGTTAGAAGTTCTCGTATCATTATATCCTTTATGTACTAGCCCAAAAGGGTAGTAGTTGTTTTCTTCTAATATTTCAGGAATGTTTGTACTGTTTCTGTAATAATTTAATCTTACGTTTCCTAAATGGTCTAAATAATTATATACATATGACGGTCTTACTATTTCTGGTTTTGGTTCAAATCCATAAGGGTTGTTTTTTAGGTAACCCTCCGCTGTTGGGAAAAATTGCAATTATTTCACCTAATACTGAAAAAATACTTATAATATATTATTCTATTCTAACTAGTTTTTGTTTTTTTTCATTACTTCAGATAGGGTATTCAAATAATCTGAAAATACTGTTACAGTAGTAATGTCCTCATATTCAACATATGCTTGATCCATTAATTTACATTCAGTATCAAAAAAATCAACATCGATAGAATCTTCATAAACCTCTATAATTTTACCTATATAAACTACATCTTCTTCACTAAGTGATAGCTCGCATAGTAAGTCTAAGGATTGTATAATTTTAAATAATTCTTCAAAATTACTAATTTTACTATCCTTAAATGTTTTTTTTGGCAGTTCTTCAAAATAAATTTGAAGTTTTTCCACCATAACCTTCTCCTTAAAGTTATTTGTTTCCACGGTTATATTTTCAATCTTTTCGGTATTGATGAATTTTATTCCGTCTAAGATGTAGTCAACAGGATTAAAAATTATAGCTGTTATGTTTTTTCCTTCTTTAAAACTATTACCGATAATATTTTCTTTTCGATTCTTTAAAAAATATTCTTCCATATTATTTATATCTTCTTCTGTTTCTGTCTCCCTTTTCTCCACCCTGATCTCTATTTTTTCTTGCCTGACCATTTTGATGTTTTTGTTTAGTAGAGCCTCTAGCTCCACTTGTGTGTTCTGCAGATTCGTTATATTCGTTGTCGCCATCATTTCCTTGGTTACCATTTTTAGCTTTCTTCTGCTGCATTCTTTCATTTCTAGTTGGTTTACCATTTCCATCTCCTTTTTGTTCCTGTGGTGCTTTCACACCATTTACATCGGTATCTTCTGCATCAGATTCAGCGTTAAGATTTCGTATTCCTGCACCAGGATCTGCGATAGTAGTATAAGATGGTTGAGTAAATTGATTATATGTCCACCAAACTCCCGCCCCAATTAACATTCCTGCGGCAACTACATCTGCGGGACCGGGTGCTGGAGAATCTGCCTGCGAAACCATTAAAGCCATCAATGCTAAACTCCGTGGTCCCGAATTACTGCTTCCTGCTTTTCCAGTAAGAGTAACTTCTTCAATATCTGTTACTTTTAAACCAGCAGTGTTTGTTTTAGGGTTATAAACATACACTTCGTTTGAATCATCAATGTACGGTTTAAACTCTGCTGTTTTTGGGCAGGTAGGACAATGTTCAAATGCTTCCCCTATCATACCTGTAGGATCGGTAAAAAAAATAGGATTATTCCAAACGTAACTGTAGGCTTCGTGAGTGTATTGACTTCTCTGGTCTATAGTTCCAAACCTTCCAATATCTGGCATATAGAACCTTGCCCCGTAGTCGTACATCCCTGTTTCTTGCAGTTCTTTTCCGTTGTATTTGTAATTATAAAAATTATTGGTAGAAACTGCATTATTATAACCTTGGTGTTTTAATCCAAACGGATAGTAATTGTTTTCCTGCAAAATTTTCACTATATTGTTTTCCCTATGATAACTTAGTCGTACACTCCCCAAATGGTCTAAGTAATTGTAAATATAAGATTTTTTTATGAAATCGTAATATCCTTCTGCGGTTGGTACAAACTGCAATACGCTATTCTGATATTGGAAGCCATCCAAATAATAATCTATGGTTTCTACACTATTATTTTTTTCAAAATAAAATTGTTTTTTCTGCAATTTCACTCCATCAGCCCGATAAGTATAGTTTGTAGTCTTGTATTGCAAAAGGGTGCTAATGGGAGTGCTTTTTACAAAAAAATCGCTAAATGTAACAAAGCTGGGCAAATTTAAAAAATTATATTTAATATCAATGATATCCTTATCCAAATGATTAGTCATATTACCATTATTATCATATGTTATTGCATTACCACCAACGGGATAACCGTTATCGTTTTGGCTGGCATCGTTTACTTTGGTTAGGCGGTTGCCAGTGTATTGGTAATTCAGATTATCTATCAGTTCTGCTGTTGTGCCAACGGTTGGTTTTTGGTTTCTTTTTAGGTTGGTAATGTTACCGTTAATATCGTAGGTAAGTTGTTCGTTGTAATAGTTGTTTACAGGAACAGTCGCTCTTGGCTCTTGGTAAACTCCTGCCAACAAACGGTTTAGGCTATCGTATCTGTAGCCGTATCGTCTTAGGATATTATCATTTTTGGTAGCCCAATCTATTTCTGCAATGTTACCGTTGTAGCGTTTTGTGGATGCTTTTATCACAAAATTTAAGGCTTTTATGATAAAAATACTGCTGTACTATAATACCAAACTCTCGCATTTTGCGAGTTTTTTTTTACTATTATATAAGGTCTAAAACTTTCCATTTTTTTTCTTCATTTTTTGCAAGCCAAAATTTATTAATTGTTTCTTCTCCATTGGAATAGATTATTTTTTCTTTTATCAATTGTTTATTTTCTTCTTCTTTATAAATAATTCTTTCAAAAACCCGTTCTACATCTGTAAAGTTTGGCATTCCATTTTTCTGTAGATGTTCAATGAAATATAGCTTTAGTAATTCTGCCGTTTCTTGTATAAGTTCTTCGTCTAAATCTTTTCCTGCTTCCAATAAAACATTTTCAGCTTCTTTATAAAAGTCTTTACAAGATAGAGCTCCATCTAACGATTTTTCTGTATAAAAAATTTCTAATGTAATAATAGCTCCTTCGGGTGTAGATAAATCAGGATAGAAAAAATCATTACCATTGTCTATTTTTAATCCAAAATCAATATCAAAGTCTAATCTCTCATCTTTTGACAACTCATTTCTATAATGCCTAATAGTATAGCCTCCAATCAATCTATTATTATCTATCAACATCCAGTCAACGACTTCTTGTATAGGAATAGTTTTTTTTTCTTTACTTTCAGATAGAGTTCCGCTAAAATATTCATTTTCATATTTTACATTTTCTAACCAAACATAAATATCATTTTCATTCTTGAATTTTATAGCAAAGTAATCTAATTTTTTTTCTTGAACCTTTTCTATAAAATACCAAAGTGTAGATTTCGCTTTATATAGACAATATGATAAATTATTGTCAACTGTTAATTTTATTTTGTTATTCATCAGATTAAGTACAATTAGGAATGCCTGCACAGGGATCTTTTTGCTCTGGTTTTGGCATTAGCATTATAGGTTGTTCATTTTTTCTCTTTTGAGCATCAAGCCCTCCATCCATTTTGATTGGTGGAGCTGATTGCAATTTGAGATCATTGATTTTTGTATCAGGATTAGAATTAATTGCATCTTGTGCTTTGTCACGTAAGGCTCTTATACCTTTTACAGCTTCACCTTTAGGGATTTCTTTTAAGAGTTCTTTTATTTGTTGATTGTATTTAGGATGCGAGCCGTGTCTACCTTCACCAGTTGCCTTACTAAACTTCTCAACAGATATTTTATTTTCCTTTCCTTCAAATTTAAACCCTTGATCCCTTGCTTCTTTTACTACGTTATTATTTTTAAATTGTCTTGGAATAATATGATGCTTTTGTGTTGTTTTGCCAGTGATTTCACCTGTTTTAACAACAGTTTCTACAACAGGGTTTGGGCGAATAGCTGCATTTTCCACCAATGGAGTAACTCTTATTACCCAAGGAACCCATTCTAATCCTTCCAGCTCAATACCGTCAACAACTCTGTTTTCAGAAAAATTATAAACCCCATTATAAGGGAATTCTTCAGCAAGTGGATCGACATTGAAGAACCTTCCTACATCAGGCATATAATTTCTCCATTTGAAGGAGTAGAAGCCAGTTTCCTGTAATTCCTGTGACTGATACTTGTAATTATAAAAATTATTGGTAGAAACTGCATTATTATGACCTTGGTGTTTTAATCCAAACGGATAGTAGTTGTTTTCTTCTAATATTTCAGGAATGTTTGTACTGTTTCTGTAGTAACTTAATCTTACGTTTCCTAAATGGTCTAAGTAATTGTAAATATAAGATTTTTTTATGAAATCGTAATACCCTTCTGCAGTTGGTACAAATTGCAATACGCTATTCTGATATTGGAAGCCATCTAAATAATAATCTATGGTTTCTACACTATTATTTCTTTCAAAATAAAATTGTTTTTTCTGCAATTTCACTCCATCAGCCCGATAAGCATAGTTTGTAGTCTTGTATTGCAAAAGGGTGCTAATGGGAGTACTTTCTACAATAAAATCGCTAAATGTAACAGAGCTGGGCAAATTTAAAAAATTATACTTAATATCAGTAATATCCTTATCTAAAAGGTTGGTCATATTACCATTATTATCATATGTTATTGCATTACCACCAATGGGATAACCGCTATGGTTTCGGCTGGCATCGTTTATTTTGGTTAGGCGGTTGCCTGTGTATTGGTAATTGAGATTGTCTATCAGCTCTGCTGTTGTGCCAGCTGTTGGTTTTTGGTTTCTTTTTAGGTTGGTAATGTTACCGTTAATATCGTACGTAAGTTGTTCGTTGTAATGGTTGTTTACAGGAACGGTTGCTCTTGGTTCTTGGTAAACTCCTACCAATAAACGGTTTAGGTTATCGTATCTGTAGCCGTATCGTCTTAGGATATTATCATTTTTGGTAGCCCAATCTATTTCTGCAATATTACCGTTGTAGCGTTTTGGGGCAGTTGTAGGGTTCGTTGGATTATGGTATTTCAGTTCATAACCAAAAAGTTTTGTACCAAGATTTGCGGGGTTGTTTATTTTGGTAAGCCATCCTCGTATGTTGTAGGCGTAATCTATACTTTGCAGGTTGTTGCCTGTTTTTTTATTTTTCAGTTGCCCAATTTCATTATAGCTGTTTTCAGCCAGTATTTCTGTGGGTTCATTATTCACTTGGTGTTTGTGTGCCAGCAGGCGGTTTTGGTGGTCGTAGGTAAAACCTTCATTCAGTATAATTTCGGTATCGGTTGCTGTTCTTTTGTGGTAGGTTTTGGTTTGTTTAGCCACTCCTGAAAATTCCAACAGAGATTCGGTTTTGGTGTAACCTCCCAAATGGTTTTGGGAGAGCGTGCCTATAGCTCTTGCTTTGGTGTCGTAATAGGTGTATATCTTGGTCCATCTATCATTTTCAATATTTTTTATCATACTTGCGGTGGGCAGACTTTTGGTACTGGTTTTAGAATTGGCTGTTTGTGGTTTTAGGGTTGTTTGTCCCAAAATATTAGTCGGAATATCGGGAGAACCTGCGGGATAATCGTCGTAATAATTAATGCTAAGAAGTGTAATGCTACTTCTTGGGAACGCTTCTTGGGTGTAATAAACTGCCAGTCCGTTTAGTGTAAATGCAGTGGTAGTCCGTTTTTCGTTGTTACCTGGGTTTACCCGCATATTATCTAAAGCTTTTTGCATGGCTTCTCTTGTTGCACTGTTGGTAAAAAATCCGGTGTACACCACACGCCCAAATTGGTCGTACTTGGTAAACAGCCAACCTCTTTTATTGAAATTATTCGAGGTGGTTATCAGGTTGGCATCTTGGGAAAGTACTAAGCGGTCTTGTTGGTCATAGACAAAAGATTCCCAACCTTTCCCGGGTAGTTTTTTTTCTGCGATGCGGTTTCTGCCATCGTATCGGTATTGGTAGCAGAGTTCGGATAAATCGGTTGAAGAAATTGTAGTTTTTTCAGCGGCTAATGGAGGGATTACAAATGCTTGTTGATTATACTCGTTGTAAACATAATAAGTGTCTATATTTTGGTTGTCTAATTTTTTTCGGGAAAGGATAAGTTGCCCCATTCCGTTTTTGAATTCTATGGAAATATTGCCGTCTTCATCGGTTGTGGTATTCTTGTAAAGTTGGGCGTTGCCATACACTCCTGAAATGGAGAGGGTAGAGTTGGTAACTCCCTGATTCCAAGTGGTAGTTGTAGTGTATTTCTTTACAGCATCTGTCGTGGTATTGGCATCGTAATCGAAGTTGATGGGTTTGTTTTGCCAATCGTTTCCCACTTGGATTTGTCCTAAAACTCTGTTCAGTGGTGAGTTTTCTAAAATCTGTTCGCTATATATTTTTTCGTTGCCGTAAATGGCAGAAACATTCTGTAGCGGATTGCTGTATATATCTCCATTTTGTGTTCCGCTTTGTGGTACGGGTAAATAGCTTTTCGCTTGCCTGCCGAAAGCGTCATATTCTATATGGGTAACTATGTCTTTTTTTGTGGGAGAGGCTTTTACATCTACTGTCTGTTTTGGTCTTCCCAAACCATCGAAATATTGGATGGATTGCATTTGTTTTGCTGTTGCACTGGTAGTTGTTACAGGTTCTAAATAGGTTCTGGTTTGGATATAGTTTTCTGTAACGGTTTGCGAAAATAACCCTCCCGAGATAATTAATAAAATGAATAATATATTGGTTTTCATAGTTTATGTTTTTTACTGCCTGTAATGGTATTTGTATTCTTTCAAAATATTACCGTTTATATCTACTATTCTTTCCAAGCGATTTGCAGAATCGTATTTGTAAAATTCGGTAATACTGATAAGTAGGCTAATGGCATTTGTTTTCATATTTCATTAGTATCCAATAGGATAAGACAATATATAATTCTGAGTTATATTAGTATTTAAAATAGAGCCGGTAGGTAGTCTTATTATAACATCTCCATTAGTCTTTATCGTAAAAAATATCCGTCCATTATAAGAAGAATAATCCTTAGATGGTACACCACAGTTCCCTGCTATTGAACCTACTTTAATTCCCGAATACCATTCATTAGAATGATGATATTTTATTTTCACATCAATGATGTAATTATCATACAAAACACTAAGTTTTCCATTTGCGTTTGGAATACTTGATGAAAAACCACACGACAAGCCTGTACACTTTCCTACTATGTTCGCTTCCCTTTGTCCATTGGTATTGATGTCGTTTATAGCCTTTTGGTCTGCATCCTCTTGGCTAATAATGGAGAAATATTTATTCGCAGGAACAGTATAGGTGTATTCTTCTCCCACAGCATTAGAGCCACAGTTGTTTCTTCTAAATATTCTTTTGTTCTCCGAGTTATAGTATTTAGTTGGTGTAAGGTTGTATTTGTACTCTTTCAAAATATTACCGTTTGTATCTACTATTCTTTCCAAGCGATTTGCAGAATCGTATTTGTAAAATTCGGTAATTCCTGAAGGAGGTGTAATACTGGTAACACCAATTAGCGGGTCATGGGTATATGTTGTAATCTGATAGGTTGAAAAAATTGAATTATTCCTTAGTGCTTCTAATTTAGAAATAAGTATTTTTTCAGAGTCTTCATCTTTATCATTATCCGATGCTGAAATAATATCTTTCACTACCTGTAAATTAGCAATATCACTATACTTTGCACCTTCTATTTTAGCAATGGGTAAAGTTTTTTTGTATCCATAAATAGTTGTGGTCGAAATACCAGATTTAGGAGTGTATTGGAGAAGATTGCCTTTGTCATCGTAGTGGTCGTAAGTGATTTCTGTGAATGAGAAATTACTTTGGATATCCTTTTGAATTAATGAATTTGGTAGAAGAGAACTAGATGTATCATATTGTACCTTTGATTCACTCAATTTGATAGTATTACTTTCACTCAAATTATTAAAATCGACCGTTCCAATATTGCTTGTTACTAGTATTGGATTATTAATTTTATTAATACGATTAAGTTTTATGATGTTTAAATGACTATCAGAGTATAAAAATTTCCTAAAATTTACTTGTGAAGGATTATTATAACTCCGAATATATTCTCCCGTAATTCTTTGTTTTTCATCCAATAAATATTTTTTCTCTTCCACATTATTGCCATTAGGAAAATATGATATTGTTGATGTTTTTACAAGTTTATTATACGTAGGATTATAACTCTTGGAAAATGAAATAAGTTCTTCGTAACTACTTGAGTTTGAGTCTCCTGATGCGTTTTTTTTGGAAGAAATTTGGGCACCATAAAATATAGGATATTCTGGATAATTATGATAATCTCTATCAAATTTAATATTTAAGCCATTATATTCATAGGTGTTTTTATTTATCAAATTTCCATTGGTATCATAATGAGAAATTTTTGTTGGTGAAGTTCGTAAATATCCTTTTTGATGACTAATTTCGCTCCCTTTCGAGCTATTTGTTATAAGAAAATTGGAAATACAGGCATTACTAAAGTAAGATACACCTTGGGTTGTAACATCTGTTCTGCTATCTATATTTGGATACTTACTTGAAGGATACTCATAAATAGTTTTTGCTCCATCTTTATCTTCAATTATCTTATCATAACCAATAAAAAAATTATTATTAATGTCATAATTAATTTTAGAGTCAGAATAGATATAAAAATAGTCCTCAATATTATTTAATCCAGTAAAGTTAATTGGCACTAACTCATTATTAATAGTTTGTGAATTGAATAGCTTAGAAGCTGGAAATCCGACGTATGGAACGGTTAATAAAACTCCTGAGCTAGAGTTGTTATCATCATAATAATATTTAATTCCGTTTTGATATTTATCATCATTATCAAATAGTTTTTGCTCTTTCACTCTTGTGCCGCCTCCTTTTACTTTTGTTCCCCAGAGATTAAATTCATTACTTTCTAGTGTATAGGTTCTATATCCACCAGTGGGAAAACGGACTGTTTTTAGTGACCAAGTTTTAGATAAATCATTAGGTAGCTTATTTAAAGAGCCTCCAAGAGGATAATGTTTTTTATTTTCAATTTTATACGGAAGAATTGAGTATTCAAATTTATTTGGGTAGTAATAATATATAGGAAATTCATATATATCTTGTATATTATTTGTTTCTTGTTGGTTGCAATAGCCAAAAAAATCTTGTAAATTAGAACCTATATTTGGCAAAGAGTTTTCTTCAAAATATTCAAACCGATATTTCCCCATTTTGGAGTCGATTATAGACATTAATTTTAACCTTTTACTCTGTTCATTTTTTTGGACTATCGAGTTGAAATAGCCTTGTTCCAACCTAAAGTTTTTTATTTCTTTTCCATTAAAATCATGAATGATTATTTTTGTTAAACTGTTAGTGTTGATGAAATCCTGTCTATCCTTTTCGTATAAAAAAGTTAAACTTCCTCCTCTAAAAGTAATTTTTTTTAATCTATGCAGTTCTAAGTATCTTGTAAAATGTCGCCCTTTATGTATAGAACCATATATGCCATTACTATATATATCTGAATTAACATAACAATTATTCCCTATCATATTTTTTACACTTTTTGCGTAAAAGGGAATATGAGAATTATTATCATAAATCTCATGTATGTCATTTGTGGTTTCTTTTGTATAGCTTTCATAATCAAATATAATCTCTTCACCCGTAGCATTATCTTTTATTTTTGAAATATGCCAAGCCGAGATTCTAGGATATCCTTTTCCTAAACGTACATCCTGAGAACTTGCTGTATATGAATGTAATAAATCTTTTTTATCAAAGAAATATTCAATTCTATCATTTGTTGTTACTTTAAAAAACTTATAATCTCTTATACAAGCATCATCATTTATGTACTCTATATCACCTCTATAATTTTTAAAAGATAGATATTTATATTTTTTCGCCTCTAAAATCCATTCTATTTTTGTTCCCTTTTGTTCTAAATCGACAGCATTATTTTTATTTTTAAAGAAAAATTTAGTATTATATGAAGGTGAGAAAAAATTAAAAATATCTGGGAAATAATCTAAATTGGATGAATGATAACTTGCAACAACACGTTCTTCCATTTTATCTAAAAATCCCATTTTTCTAGGTTCTGAAAGGGGTGGTGAATAGCGGCATCCATCCTGATAAGATGGGATGCTTTCCAAATCAGCATCTCCTATAATACTTCTTGTGATTTGAGCAGTATTCATAGACCATCCCAATCCTATATCTGAAGAAATTTGGTTAACCTGAATTCCGCCTAAAGAATAGTTTATTGAAATAGGGTATTTAAGATTTCCAATATTTATTTCATATATAGGAATATTAATAGAAGAAGAACCGTTATAGTAATTCATTGGGGACATTTCATATCTTTCAAAAGATGTTGCATTTGGTGAGTTTATATTAGATAGCATTGTTCCCTCAATATTTTTTACATCATATTGTTGGGAATATATATCAATTGATGTTAATAATACTATTATAAAAAATATCTTTCTCATCTTTTCAAAATTTTAGCATTCATATGGTTAGTTTCAGTTTTTGCAGTTATGATGTAGATACCTTGTGGGAGTTTAGATGTATCTAATTTCGTTACTGTATTTTTGATTTTTAGGTTTTGGAGAAGTCTGCCACTCATATCATAAATTGAGATTTCAGCCTGCTCAAAATTCAGTCCGATTTCCACGTAGCAATAATTTTCTACAGGGTTGGGGTAAATTTTCAAGTCTTGTTTTTCTATAAGTTCTTCTATCTGATGGTCGCTCAGTTTTACGATTTTCCAGTTTTCATTGCCCAATTCCTCTGTGCTTGTTCCAGCTAGTATAAACGTTCCATCATTAGCCATTACCACTTCAGCTAAGCGTTCTTGTTTTTTTCGAGAACTTCCCTCTACATACTTACGCCAAACCTCTTTTCCTTTATTATCCAAGTACAACATCCAAAAAGTCTCTTCATTATGTTCCGTTATATGTTCAGCCTGAGTGTAGCCTCCTAATAGAAAGCCTTTTGCCTCAGTATGTGTAGCGTTCCAAATCGGATTAAGGCTCATAGCAACATCTCTATTTCCGAAGCTGAAAGACTTTTGCCAGCGTTCATTTCCATTCTCATCCAAAGCCAATAACCAAAGGTCTGTACCGTCCTTTGAATCAACAGATTTATTACCCGAGTTAGCACTTCTACTTTCCCCCAAAACCAAATACCCATTTTCTGTCCAACCTAAATTTCGGATACGGTCATCATCTGTTCCACCAAAGTTTTTTTGCCATTGAAGTCTTCCGTTTTTATCGAATTTCAAAATCCAGTAATCGCCTTCACCAAAATTATCACTGTTTTTAGCATAAAGTTGAGTTGGAATTTTTAAAAAATCCGTGTCGGATTCGTTTAGTGGAGATTGAGCATTTTTTTCAGTTTTATTAAGTTCTAATGCTTCTAAAGTTAATTCTTGATAGCGAAGCCTTGTGTCATTTTCTAAATCCGAAGCATTTCCACTTCTGCTGTAAACTGCAATAAGACATCCACCGTCTTTGGTTGGAATAATGCGTTCAACTTCATCTAAGCCTGTTCCTCCGAAAATAATTTGAGAAATAACATTTCCATTTTTGTCCAGTTTTATGAGCCAAGCATCTTTAGAACCAAAGCCTTTCTCCGGGATTTCAATGTTTCCAGCAACAAAATAATCCAAATCTATGGTTTGGGCAACGCTTTTTATTTCTTCATCGTAAGGTGTTCCAATACAGGTTTGCCATTCCTCTTCGCCATTCTCAGATAGTTTGATTACCCAAGCATCCGAACCACCAAAAAGATGACTTTTTTTATCGAAGCCTTGTTCAGAAAAAGAAGTTCCTGCAACAAGAAAACCACCTTCTTGTGTTGCTGTAGTTGCCGATAAAAAATCGTGAGAACTTCCGCCATAAAATTTTTCCCATACGGGATTGCCTTGCTGATTTAGTTTTATCAAATGAAAATCATAACCAGTATTTTTCGAGCTATCTCCCGAATTTCGTATCGAACTGCCCGAAATGAGATATTCGTAATCTAAAGTAACGGAAACTTGAGAAAGAAAATTTTGGGAATCAGATGGGAAATCCTTTTGCCAAGACACGTTCTGACAAAAGATTGAAGCGATATTTCCCAAAAGAAAAGAGAGTAGGTAGAGCTTTCTCATAGAAATGGTTTTTAATTCTCTGTAAAGCTAAATATTTTCCTGAGATTTCCGAAATGATAAATATCACAAATACGAGTGAGATTAATCAAGGAAACGAAAAAATAAAATTCTATCAAAAGTTTCAATATATTTTTCTTTTATACTAGTGGTTATGTGTTTGATAATGCACTATGGTGTACTACTTATGTATCATAATAATGCATATGAATACTGTAAATAAAGGGATGTTACATTTTGTATTGGGAAGTAAATCACAAAACAAAATATTCAAAAAAAATAGAGTTATTCAACTTCTG
>JAUNTR010000256.1 GCA_030538575.1 Cruoricaptor ignavus
CAAAAAAGGAGCGGAGAAATCTGCTTCTTTTTTCTAATTTTTAACCAATGAAAAACCTACTTTTACTACTGTGGGCTATCTTATTGATTCCCATAGCATGTCGGCAAGACGAACCAATTACCAATAATGAAGATACAACGAAACCAGCATATTTCCAAGTTTTTGGTGAGAAACATACTTCGGAAATAAATTATTCAGATGCTTTCCAAACGTTATTTGAAAAATTGGACTCTATAAACCTTCACAAAAAGAAATCCAAAACATTCCTCTCTAAGAGATTTGCCGATAAAACAAGTTCAACAGGTAAAACTTTGGAATCATATATCGATTTTAGATTTCATTCTATGCCATTTTTTATTGATGATGACATTTGGGTTTTCTATCCAGTTATTGAAAACAATGAAGTCAAAGAGATTGTAGTCGCCATATTAACCGAAGGAAGAACAAAAGTTGATTTGAAGAAACTAAAAACAGATTCAACGATTTACAACAGTATTTTTAAGTCTTTTCAGGTATCGTTTGAAAGATACAAATTAAAAAAGCTATCAGAAAAAGCCCCTTCGAGTTGCGATTATAGATGTACGAATATTGAAGAAGTTGTAATAGATGCCCCGATTCCCAGAGAGCCTGGTCCTTACGCTTCTTTAACCCTATATGATCCGCATGGTTTAGAAGGAGGTGGAGGTTGTGGCAGTTTTAATAATTGTTTTTCAGGAGGACTGTCTGGAGGTGGTGGATTCTCTTTACCACAAACCGACCCTAAAGACCCGTGTGAGAAAGCGAAAGCCTCTTCATCTGTTGCAACTACAAATTCTAAAACAGAGGCTTATAAAGATGCTAAAAAAACTATTACCGAAAAGAATGATGGCAAAGAACACGGCGTAGTTTTTGGAAATGTAAACGGACAAATAAAATCTACTGATATACAAACCGGAACTGCTGAAAAAAATCTACTGATATACAAACCGGAACTGCTGAAAATGGCACTTTATCGCACTCTTTTTCTAATCCTGTTGCAGATTTGCACAACCACCCAGATAGTACACCACCATCATCTGGGGATGTTTATAGTCTTATAAAAGCAAGAAACCAATATCCTAACTATAATACAAGGTATGTGGTAACACAAGATGGTACAACTTATGCATTAGTTATTACAGATTTTACAGCAATGAAGGAATTTTATAGAGAATATCCACCATCTATAACCTCAAATCCTAACGGAGGGAATTTTATGAATTTTCCAGCGGTTCTTTTTAATGAATGGTTTGAGCTAAGCTCTTCATTTTCGGAATCAGGTGCTCTAGCCTATGTTTTAGATAAATACAACTCTGGAGTTTCATTAACCAAAATGGATGGTGCAGGTAATTTTAGGGCTGTAAATATTACTTCAACCCAAAATTCCGATAATACAACAACCTATAACTATTTATTATGCCCTAATTAAAAACTATAAAACAATGAAAATTACAACAATAATATTACTATTAACTTTCAATATTGTTTGTGCGCAAACTACAATGAAAAGTGTTAACGATGCAAAAAAAATAGAACTCAATAAAAAAGAGTTTATTGGAAAACCTTTAAGTTATTTATTATCTAAAATGAGTGTAGAAATAAAATCGGTCTTGCCTGTTCCAAATAAAAATAAAAGTGAAATAAATAGAGTGATAATTCGATACATCAGTGATTATGAATATAGAAAAACAAGCTCAAAAGAAATAGAAGACAGACCTACTCAGCTAACCGTAGTTTTCAATCAAAATTGGGGGTTGAGTGGTGAAATATGCAAAAGTATTTATCCTAATTGTATCAATTGGACAAAAGAAGACGAGAAAAATCTTGGTGATTTAATTGTTTATGATATTTATGTGCTGGGAAAGAATTAATAATAAGCCAAATGCTAAATCCATTTTTTTTTGAATCTTCGTTTAATAACCTAAATTGCTAAAAAATCAATTCTTAGGTGGAATCAAGAAACGTGAAAATATATAATTTTGATTTTTAATAATTTATCAATTTTACAAAACTTAATTTCATCAGGAAAAAAGCAAGATGTATTCAAATAAACTCTTATTATGAAAATAATTTTCACGATTTTTTTAATCTTATTTACTCAATTTCTTTTCTCTCAAGAATTAAGTGTTCTTGATAAGCAAAAGATTCAAAAAGTTAATAATACAGCAGATGATTACGTTGGTAAAAAATTTAAAAATCTGTTACAAGATTTACCTGAAATTAAAATGATAAGAATAGCTCCAGACATGCCTCAATTGGGATTTTCAACCATCATAATTGGTTTTGTAAATAATGCAAAGTACAGTGAAATGTTTAGAAATAATATAAAAAGAGAGGTTTTAATACTTTATGTAAAAGGTTTTGAAGGGGATCGTGAAAAATCATTAAAATTAGATATAAACAAAAAAGAAGCAATAAAAAAATACGGTAATTTAGAGATTGTTGCTGTATTGAAAAGGCAGTAAAAATGAAAACATTAATATTTTTAATTTCGATTATGGCATTTGTCGTTTGCCAAGCACAAACTACCTACAGCGAAGAAATATTAAAACAAAAATCTGAAGAAATCATTAGTTTTAGTGATAAATCTACATCCAAACTTTCAAATGAAAGAGTATTGGTCAAAGATATATTAGATAAGTTAATTATCACTCCTATAGAATACAGTGCTACTCCAGATTCAAATGAATATGAGCAATCAGGCTGGGTTAAATATATTGTTTTAAAATTTTATAAAAGAACTGAATTTCGTTATAAAATGGATAATAAAATAAAACTATATAATATTTACATTTACCTAAAAGAGCCTATTCACGAAAGTAAAACTTTTACTTTTGTTAAAAAAACAAAAGGAAAGTGGAGCAAAGAAGTAGCAGACTTTTTTGCTAATATAGAAGTAAAAAATGTAAAAATTTATGACTTGGAAAGGTAGCATAACATTCATATTTTCAATCACTTTTGAAAAATCCAACAAATACAATCATTTTAAAAAATTATACCTAAATTTACCCAAACTTTAAAACAAAAATGAAATTCAACAAAAACATCATCCTATCCTCTTTGGCGATTGCCGCAATCAGCAGTTGCTCCGTTATCGAGAAATACCAAGACCCTTATCGTGGACAAAGAATAAAACCAACTTTGGTAACAGAAAAAACCAACCACGATACTGATGACCCTGCAATATGGTTACACCCAACAGATTTCTCGAAATCCCTAATCATCGGTACAGATAAAAATTCCGAAGGTGGACTTTTCGTCTTCGATTTAGAAGGAAATATCGTAAACAAAATCCTCGATTTGAAACGCCCAAATAATGTGGACATTGCCTATGGATTGCCGT
>JAUNTR010000257.1 GCA_030538575.1 Cruoricaptor ignavus
TGAATATTTTTTGCTTTAATCATAGTTTCAAAAATAGTTATTTTTTTTGAATATTTTACTTAATATTTATTTTATTGTTTTTAGGTTAAATTCAGATAATCATTTTATCCACATACTTCATAAAACATACAATAAATTAATATTTAGTTAATAAATAATTAATATTAATTTAATCGTTTATATATATATATAGGTATATATTTGTAACAAATTAATCAAAATATTATAAATTTATGAAAAAACAATTTACACCAATTTTAATATTGGCATTTTTAGCATTTAGCTCTTGCGACTCCGAATCAAGAGTAGAGTCTGATAGTATAATTAGTAAAGCCATTTTGAAAGAAACTGAACTAGGCTTAGACAATGTAATTTTTGAAAAAAGTCGCATTACGAATGCAAGCATAGATGAGCAGGAAAAATATAAAAAATTGTATCTCATATCCGCATTAAAAGCTCTCAGAGCGTTAAACCTATCCGATTCTGAAATAGTCGAAAATGCAATAAAAGTTCCAGAGAAAGAAAACACAGTACTACTGAATGAGTTATTGACCATATCCGAAATTTCAGATATCAATTTAAAAAATGAAATTCAAACGATAAATAATGCTTTCAAAGGTTTAGAAGAAAGGGATTATGATATAGCTTTTTATGTACCTTTTGGCGAATCATTAAATAATATAGATCCTCAAAAAAAAGCCATTTACATTATAGATGTAGATGATAGCCCTACACAAAATGTTTTTCAAGGATTTACAATGAGTGATGATGGAAAAATTTCTCTTTACAAAGAACCAATATCTGAAGAAATGGCAGAAAAAATGGCATCATTAGGACAAGCCGTAGTCGTTATTGGACTAGAAGATGTTACCCCTCCCCCAATTCTAACAGAAAATATAGAATATAACTCAACATCTTCAATTAATAAAAATTTATGGATTAGCGATTTAGTTGTAAAAGAACATAAAGAGCGTTGGATACAAGGAGCTTCTGAAATTGCTATGAAAATGTACAAATACGAAGATAATAAACTCACAAAAATTAATCTAATAAGTGGATATACCGCAAATGGAAGAAGTCATCTTATGATTGCTAATAAAGTAAGTAGAAGGACTATTAGAAGAAAGAACAATGCTTCTATTAGCTCTCCTTTAGTAGCATCTAATATCAATCCACAAAGTAATGCCAAATACTATTACATTGTTTACGAAGCCGACAAATGGCCTACTAAAACAAGAACTGCACACTTTAATCTACCTGATGGCAAAAAAATAGGAATAAATTTCACTTCTGCAGATTCAGAATATTATAACAGTAACACTCATAATAATATTATAAGTTCACTAATAGATAATGGAGGAATAAAATTTAGAACAAGCGTAAGATAATTAGTATTATGAAAAAACTATTTTTACTATTTGCATTTGGTGCTATATTTACACCAGCAAACGCCCAGCAAAATCTTTCGGTTGGCGGGCAAATCGGGATTCCTGTTAGTAATATTTCGCCTAATCGCTCGCTAAATATTGGAGTTAATTTGGCTTACACCACACCAATTGCAGAGAATCTAAGATTGGGTATTGCAACAGGATTTAGCAGATATACAAAAGACGATAAACCTATTATCCCAATCGCTGCAAAGGCAAAATATTCTTTTACAAAATCACCTTTGTTTGTAGATTTGGACTTGGGTTACGCCCTGAATATAAGGGACAGCTATAGTGGTTTCTATACTTATCCCAAAATTGGTTATAGCATAAAAAAGCACGATTTGTTTTTGGGATACCAATTTGTAACTGGCAAACAAGATGTAGAAGTCCTAAATATGCCGAATGTAGTTACCAGAAAGCAAAACTTCAATCACGGAGCTATAAATATTGGTTATAATTACAATTTTTCTTTTTAGTAAATTAACATAAATATTGAATACAAAAAAATCCGATACTCGTAATTGTATCGGATTTTTATTTCTTTGATTTTAATTAAAAAATCGTTTTCTATATTATAGTAACAACGTAAGCGGTTGTTCCAAATATGTTCTTAGAGTTTGTAAGAATTGAGCACCTGTTGCACCATCTATCACTCTATGGTCGCAGGCTAAGGACAATTTCATTGTATTTCCTACTACAATTTCTCCGTTCTTTACAATCGGTTTTTCTATAATTGCACCTACGGAAAGAATTGCGGAGTTGGGCTGATTGATAATGGATGTAAATGTTTCGATACCAAACATACCAAGGTTAGAAATAGAGAATGTAGAACCTTCCATCTCATTGGCTTTCAAACCTTTGGATTTTGCTCTTCCTGCCATATCTTTTACCGAAGCCGAAATTTGGTTATAATTCATATAATCGGTATTTTTAAGAACAGGAACTACCAAACCATCGGGAACTGCAACTGCCACACCGATATTAATATTACCGTGATGTACAATTTTATCGCCTGCCCAAGTGGAATTAACTTGCGGATGTTTTCTAAGTGCCATAGCGGTCGCCTTAATCACCATATCGTTGAAGGAAACTTTGGTATCTGGTATAGAATTAATTTCCTTTCTCGCTTCAATCGCCTTATCCATATTTATTTCTACCATTAGATAATAATGCGGAGCAGAGAATTTGCTTTCCGAAAGTCTTTTAGCAATAATATTTCTTACTTGGGAGTTTGGCGTTTCGCTATCCTCACCTTGTACAAAATTAACCGCTACTTGTGCCGCAGGAACAGAAGTTGCTACTGCAGGTTTAGACGCTGGTTGATAATTTTCTATATCTTTTTTTACAATTCTTCCGTTTTCTCCCGAACCTTGCAATGCGGAAACATCTATGCCTTTTTCCTCTGCCATTTTTTTTGCTAATGGAGAGATTGCAATTCTGTCATCAGAAGAAGAAGTTGCTACGGCAGTTGGTTCTTTAATTTCAGGTTTGGCATCTTGCTTAGGTTGTTGGTTTTCGGTTTTTGAAACAGCCACACCTCCACCATTTACAATGGCAGAAACATCTGTTCCTGCTTCACCAATAATTGCTAAAATACTATCAACAGGAGCAGCTTCGCCCTCTCCCACACCTTGATAAAGAAGTACACCATTAAACTCGGATTCAAAATCTTGTACAGCTTTATCGGTTTCTATTTCTGCAATAATGTCGCCTTCTTTCACAGCATCTCCAACATTTTTGTGCCACTTGGCAACTTTACCTTCTGTCATTGTATCAGAAAGACGAGGAACATTAATCACCTCTACGCCTTTCGGAATTTCGGTAGGAGCAACAGCTACTGTTTCAGCAGTTTCAGCAGTTGCAACAGTTTCTTTTTTTACTTCTGTTTTGGTTTCAGAAGCACCACCTTTTAGTGAAGAAATATCTTCT
>JAUNTR010000258.1 GCA_030538575.1 Cruoricaptor ignavus
TGTAGGCAAATTTAACTATTATTTTAGAATTTAAAAAAGTGGTAGTTTCATACTTATTTCTACAATTTATCTTTCTGTTTTCTAATCTAATTTTACACTCTTTAAATATTTCTAAAAAATATTCTGCTATATATTCTCCTTCTTTTAGTTCTCGTATTTCGTTATTACAATATTCAAAAAAATATTTGCTTGGGAATTGGTTGTGTGCAAATTTATTACGAATATACGTCAATGCGAATACAAATCTATCCGTTTCGCTTTTTAATTCATTTGGTTTAATTTTATCCATAGCATCATGATTCTTAGTAGAAAATTCTTCAGAATTATAGCCCAATAGTTGTATCCACTGTATAATGTAACTTCTGAAATTATAATTACCGTTATCCTTCAAATATTCTTTATTTGAAACTTTATGATGTATTTCTTTCTCCAAAAGTTGTATTTCTTTTAGCAATTTTTGGCTTCTCACTATTTCGTATTTTTCCAATTGCATTTCTACAGATTTTTCGCCATCGGTATTAGAGATAGACCACACTCGGTTATCAAAATATTCGGTCATACGAATCACACGCTGGTCTTTTTCGTATTTGCGATATTTGCCTATGTTTTTCAGTTTTACATCTTTTATTTTCAATTTTTTATCGAGTAGTTCCAAGGTCAGTTTTGTTTCCCAAAAAGGTTCTTCATCATTACCATTATACAAACTCAATAGGTTAAAATCCTGTTGATTCTGTGGGAAAAGTTCTACGAAAATCTTTTTTATCATAAGTAGTGTAAAGACATCATTCTTTTTCTGTTTTTGTATTTCTTTATCCACTTTCCTTTGTTGGGATTTTTCTAAGGAATTTAGTTTAAGGTCATAAAATGTCTGATATTCTTTGTATTGCTTATAGTAAGAAAACCATTGGGGCATATTATTCAAAAAATTTCTTTTTAAAAATATAGGATGTGCCAGTATTTGTTTTTTCTTTTCTTGAGGACTTTTTAGGGTATAGTTTTTTTTATTTAGGAAAATAAAAACTTGTTTCACAATTTTATTGAATTGGCTTTTAGATTCTCTAAATGCTTGGAAATTCTGCATTAATCCTTCCAAATACGCTATTTTATTATTCAAATAATCTAAGTATAAGTCTTCGATGTTTGATTTAAGATTAAAGTGAAAAGGAATGCTTTTTTCATAATTCCACCCTGAAAGTAAAGTATCAAGTTCGTTTTTGCTGATATCTATGTATGCCAGCGAGCGTTGTAATTCGCTATGCTGATAGCCCTTCCATGTACTTTTGAAAGTAGCGGGCATATATTGTTTAATCTCGTTTGCCAACCAAAAGGCGATTTGCCCTTTCTCTTTGTAGTATAAAACAAAACCTCTCTTGTTCGGATAGTTTCTGTTGTTTTGTGTTTTTTGATAATCTGCTATCCTTTGATTGTGTTCTTGTAATAAATCTTTGGTTTTAGTAATTAATGTCTTAAAATCTTTTTCTAACTTTTGGTAATTAATTGTATCATTTGGTGCATTTTCTAAATTATCATCGCTAATTTCAATAATTTGTTTTTCGATGGTATTTTTTATTTCGTTCCTAATTTTTTCTCCACTTGTACTGTTTACAAGTAACTCGTACAGTACAGAATGGATATCATTAAGGCTCATATATGCTGTTGGTTTTCCTACATAGATTTTATTATTTGATGAAATAATTGTACTGATAATATCATTTTTTGTTATTTTCTCAGGATTTCTTTTAGGATTTTCAATAAGGTTTTCCTTTAAGATTTCTTTTGATTTAGGATTTTTAATTTCTATATAGATTCCTATTTTATTAGCATTTTGGTTGCTGGTTTTACCGTCTATATTTTCTTTTGGGAAGAGATAACTTGGATTAGGAAATATTTCCCATTCATATTTATCGTTATTTTCAGTTTTAGTATGATATTCTACTTTGGCTTCAATAACCTCATTCAGTCGTCCGAAAACATTTATTTTTTCTTTTATAATTCTTTCTCTTTGTATATTTCCTATCATTTTATAGGTCTTGTGATGAACGTAATTTCCCAAATGAATATGAAAACGCAAATCTGGAAACTCAGCATATTCGTCTAAAAAACGTAAGGCAAAGTAATTAAATTTATCCTCATACCTCTTTCGGATAACAGGATGGATAACTTTAGAATTCTCTAAACTCCCCTGATTTTCTTCGTTATCTTTATAATATTCGTTGTAATCTTTAATAAATTGTTTTTGTAAATCAGGAGTTATATTTTGATAAATCGCATCAGGAACTTTGGTCAATTCATCTAACATTTGCATCATTAGTGTTGCTTTATCCAACATAGGCGATGTTTTCAGTCTGTACTTCAATCCTTTATATGCCAAATCAGAATATATTTTATGAGTACACATATAATATAGACTATTGTTGTAATAACTAATCTCATCTTGCTCTATCACTGTCGCTTTGTAGCCTTCGATATTTTTTTTCAGACTTTCGACATCTTTTTTATTCAAAAACAATGACAATAGAAATACGATACCACTTTTGGACATTGGCATTTCCAAGTCTTGATTATCACTATTCCTCGTTTTTATTTTATTTTTTAATTGATTATTCTTATCCAAATAATTATTAAAAATGCTGTTATAAACTCCGCTAAGTGTTTCTTCTTTGTTTTTATATTTATCAATACTCGATAGATATTTTTCCCTCTCTTTCATCAAAATATCAATTTCGGACTGCAATGTAGAACGAATGAGTTCCTGTGTTTTATCAAATTTTAAAAACTTTTTTTTAATTCTTATAATCGTTTTTAATAGAATTTCATCTAAAATATTGAATGTATCATCATCTAAACTAACAGGCTCATGATAATAATGTGTATAATAATTTCTAAGTTTATCTATTGCACAAATAAGACTTTGGAAAGAATTTATAAAATGTTTAATTCTATTCTCTTTGGACATTAGAGAACCATCTTCTTGGTATTTTTTATCCAAATATTCCACTACTGGGAAATAAGATGTAAGTGCATTTACCCAACGTTCATAATCAACAATAGAGATATTTTCAATGAAAATCGATTTGAATCTGTTTTCAAGATCTTTAATATTTTTAATCTCTTTTTTATCATTACAAAAACGACTTAAAAATTCAGAACAAGCTTCCTCTATATTATTATAAGCTAAATTAAAATAACTACCAAAATAATGTTTGTCCTCAGATAAAAAAGGATTATACGTCATAATTATATTTTTTTAAAATTCTCGGCAATTATCTCTTTCGCTCGTTCCAAATCTTCGGGAACATCTATGCCTACGCCAATGAAATCGGTTTCTATCATTTTTATTTTCATTCCGTTTTCCA